>DATKZW010000572.1:0-3070 GCA_035527775.1 Sumerlaeia bacterium
CGGTCACGAACATCAACCGCGTTTTCACGCTTCCCGCCGGCTAACCGCTGCGCCTTGAAGGTCGGCATCCGGCACGATTTAGTCGCCCGCTTTCCGCATGTGAAGGCGTGGCGGCTGAACCGCTGGCTGAACGGCTGGTGCGGGCGCAGGGCGTATCACAAGGCCGTCGCGACCGGCCACGTCCGCTTCGATCTCGATGGCAAGCCCGCTGGTCAGATTAGCGCAGATATATGGGATATTGCGGAGAGCAGCGTGGGGTCAAAATTAACGAGGCTTGGCCGAAAGAAAACTTCCCCTTCTAGGGTGAAGACGAACAACGTCCCCATGCCTGATCGTTACACCCGAAGGCCCTAAGACCATCGACCAGCGCGAGATCGTCGCCGTCTATCCCGGCGGCGGCGATCACCGCTTCACGTACGCCGTGCTGGTCATGTCGAACGGCAGCGAGATCGAGGGCGCGGTGCCCAACGATGCGCTGGCCCGGATCGAGGCCGACGTGATCGACCCGATGCTGCCCGCCGCATGACTGCCCGAACCCGAAAGCGCAAAGCCCCGTCCGAGGCAGAGATCAGGAAGCGCGACCGCGAACGGGAAGCCGCCGCCCGCTCCTGCCGACGGAGGTGCGGGGTCTCATCCCCGAGGGTTTGCGACGCGCCGTCAAATGGACGCTCGGGATCAAGGATCCGATTGTGCGGGTGGAGGAGTTGCGGGCTCGCCTCAACGATCTTGGATTCACCGAGCGCGCGCTCGAAGACTTGACCAGCATGGCCGAGAGCGATGATCCGGTAGAGCGTCAACTCGCAATCTGGGATCTCGCCGTGTGGCATGCCAACCGTGGCTCGGCGGAGGGCTCTGCGACTGCACTTGAGCTTCTTAACCGCGGTCTCGATGACGTGGCGCATCCGGAGCTAAGGCGGCGGGAGGCGATCCTGCGGGCGGAGTGTCATGCGAAGTTGGGGGAGATCGAGGCGGGGCGCCACGTGCTCGAAGAGGCGCTTCGCACCGGGCAACATGCCGACCTTCATCTCGCGGCGGCGAACCTTTGCGAGGCCCCAGAAGTCCGCGTTCGACACATCAATCGGGCTCTCGCGCTCTTCGACCTGCCCGACGTGTCGCTGAACCCAAAGACCAACGAGGCGCTTTACGACCGGCTGACGGTTACCGGGCCGCTGCCAAAGACCGACGGACCCAAGATCACGGTCTTCGTTCCTGCCTACAACGCGGCCGAACATGTCGGAACGGCACTTCAGTCCCTGATCGATCAGACGTGGCAAAATTTTGAGGTGCTCGTCGTTGACGATCTCAGCACTGACGACACGGCCGGCGTCGTCGCGGCATTCTTTGAGCGCGACCCCCCGCATCAAGCTCATCCGAGCGGACGCGAACCGCGGTAGCTTTGTGTCCCGTAACATTGCCCTCAACGAAGCGACGGGCGAGTTTGTCACCACGCACGACGCCGACGACTGGTCTCATCCGCTGAAGCTGGAGCTTCAGGCCAGGCAGCTCATGGCGCGTCCGGAATTGGCGGCCAGTATGTCACAACAAGCCCGCGCGACGAGTGAGCTTCTGTTCTACCGCCGCGGCAATCCGGGGCATTACGTGTTCGACAACATGTCGTCCCTGATGTTCCGCCGGAAGCCGGTCCTGCAGAAGCTGGGCTATTGGGATTCGGTCCGTTTCGGGGCGGATTCGGAGTTTATCGAACGCATCCGCCTGAGCTTCGGGCGCGGCTCCGTCTCGAGCCTCACCGAAGCCGGACCCCTATCATTCCAGCGCCAGTCCGAAAGTTCCCTCACCGGGAGCAGCGTCTTCGGTTTCCATGGCTTCTTCATGGGCGCCCGCCTCGCCTACCACCAAGCTTCCCGGCTTTATCACCGCCGCGGTCAAGGGCTGCGCTACGACTTTCCTCAAGACAATCGTCCGTTCGCGATCCCAGAACCGATGTGGCCGGTCCGCGAAATCGCCAAAGGCGCGCAGCGCCGCTTCGATATGGTCCTCGTCGCGGACTTCCGGCTGCGGACGGAGACTGGGCGCCTCCGCGCCGAGATCGAGAAGGAGCGACGTGAAGGTCACCGGGTCGGCCTTGTTCAGATGGCGGTCTACGGCGCCGATCCCCATGGTCAGGTCCTGCCGGCCTTTCGCGAGCTCGAGGATCGCGGCGATGTCCATTTCATCGTCGCGGGCGAGCGCGTGAAGTGTGACCGGCTCGCGGTCCTCAATCCGCGCGTGCTCGAGCATTTCCAGCGCTTCGTACCGGAGATCGAAGCGGGGCGTGTCGAGATTATCGCCGGGGGCGCTCCCGGCGGCATTGTCACGCCCGAAGGAGCGGCCGATTGGCAGGGGGCATGTCAGAGGAATGCCGAGAGGGTATTCGGCACGTCCGGCGTATGGGTCGTCGAGGACGCGAGATTCTCGGGTCTCCTGGGCAAAGATCGGTGAGAAGGCCAAGAGTTCCAGGGAATTGGGGACAGGACCAGCCAGCGAGGCCTGCTGTCCTCCTGAAAGGCCGTTAGGGGATGGGCGGGGCGAGTTGAGGGATCCGAGGTATGCGTGCGTCCGAAAATCGCTGGGGGTGGCCCACCGTCGCGTTCCTGGTGGTTCTGGTCACCGGGCCGGCGGTTCGGTTCTATTTCGCAGACGTCAACTCCTACTGGCTCGACGAGCTCTATTCTGTGACGGTGTACGAGACCATCCTCGGCGCCCGGAAAGCGTGCTTGAATCGGTTGTGGGGAAGGCCACATCCGGAAGCGCGGGTGCCTGGGAATTGTCCGCGACGTGTTGAGCGACCTGAACCGCAGTTTGGCGAGGCTTTACGCGCACGAAGCCTCTAGGAAAGCATTTATCGTCTCGCGGTAGGGGCAGTCCATCAAGGCGCTCCGCCTAACGTTTTTGTTTTTATTCTTCGCTGGATAACCTGCATTGGACAGCACGTTGTCTCATTTTGCCTTGTGTATCCAGTCCCAAAGCCAATTTCGCCCAGTCCCAAACTCACCGTGCGGCTCAATGTGGGTCCAACCGTACCAGTCCGCCGGGTGATGCAAAAGAAATCGCTGCAATCTCGTGGAAAAAT
>DATKZW010000573.1:0-23982 GCA_035527775.1 Sumerlaeia bacterium
GTGGATCGCGCGCTTGCCAACGCGAAGATAGAGGTAATCTACGAGTCGTGGCCGGAATCGATATTGGGTGTAAAACGACGGGACGTATGGAAGTTTAGGGGCGGAGGGGCGGGAAGGCACGGGAAAAAGCGGGAAGTCGCGGGATATCAAGGGCTTACGTGGGGCGGCACGGGGCGCGCAGGGGGTGAAAACTCTAAAACCTTCGATAAACTGGTCGGCCCGGGCGGCCGAGGCCGCCACAGGCGCGCCAGGGGCCGCCAAAGGGCGGCACGGCAAGGGGTTAGGGACAAACAAAATGCCGGCGCGCGGAACGAAGGCACGCAAAGGTCGGGCCTGGTCGAACATCGCGTTTCAACGAGGCTCGTCGGCCTCAAACGGCTTAGATACGCCATTTGTGGGCGATCAAAGGGATGACGATGGAGGGTGGAAAAGTGCGGGCTCTTTTTCTCGGTTCGACCTTTCCATAAATCATTATACACGCGACGCTTAGGTGGCCGATAAAAGCAAAGGTCGGGCATTTTAAAATGCCCGACCTTTGGGGAAAGTTTTCTTCTGAGGGGGTGTCGAGGGATGCCGGTTTGAAGGCTCAGAGCAAAAACCATGCCAATCACTCCGCTTTCGGGGTCGAGAGGGAGGCGCGGAGGCGCGAGATCGCCCCATTATAGATATCCCGGACGCGTCTTTCCGAGAGATCAAAGGCGGCTGTTATCTCCGGCCAGGAGTCGCCCGAACACAGGCGCCGGGTAAGCACGAGGCGCTCGATGGGATTCAGGCTCTCCAGCGAGATCGACTCGGCCGGATTGCGATTGTAGACGGCGGATGAGGAGCAGTCGTCAAGAGACGCGCCGGCGACGCCGGCCGAGAGGGAAAGCATCGAGGCGCGCTCGACACCCTTCAAGGCCGCCAGGCGCGCGAAGGCCACAGGCTCGCCTCGGGCGGCGTCATAGTCCCTCCGGAAGACGAGAATCGCCTCGGTCGTCGCGTCCGAGAGAAACTCAGGACAAGACAGGCCTCGCCCGCGAGCAATACGCTCGACCTGATTCGCGACGCTCGACATCGGCTCAACGAGAGAGCGCTTGAAGAGGACAAACGAACTCGGCATCAGAGACTCCATTGGCGGTCGAGGTCATCAGGATCAGGCACTCCCTCAGAGCGCAGGATGGAAGGGGGAAGGCGCTCTATAAGAGGCCACCCGAGAAGGGCATCGGCGCGCAACATAAGATCATGGAGTCTGCGCTCGCCCTCCGGGTCGTTCGGATCGGCGGGAGGGGTATCTGGCCAGCAGCGACAATTCGTATGGCCGCCGTTGGGGAGGCAGCGGAGATCGTCGAGGAGACGGTCAAGGGCGCGCCCTTCAATCCTGAAAATACGGGGCGGGTCCGGAGCGATCCTCAACCACAGGCGCGCCAGCCAGTTGGCGAGGCGACAGCGCAGGCGAAACAGGATCAATCGTTTCATGAAGAGCCTTCCTTCCCGCCGGCGGCGGAATCGCTGCTGCCGGCGAGGTCTCGCCCGCCAGGCGGCGCGGCGGACAAGTCCTCCTCGAACAACTTTCGAAGGCGCGTCGCGAGGGCCTCGGCGCGGGCCTCGTCGACGCAGCACATCCTCCAGACCGAACCGTCCTCATAGAGCGTCGAGACGACGCGGCCCTTAACGTCAACGGCCGTCACCCTGCGGACCAGACATGTGGCCAAGGAGGCGACCAACTCTCTCGTGCGGCCCGCCTGGCGGGATCGCTTCGTGAGTTCATCGCGCGCCATCTATTCCTCCTCTCCCGCCGAAGGCGGGATCTCGATATCTTGCGGCGGGCTTGGGGCCGCCGCGGCCTGCGCCTCGGCCGTCGGCTCCTCGATCAGGACCAGGGCGAACACGTACCGGCGCCCGTCGTTGGCGACGACGCCGTGCTTCTGCAAGAGATCGTATATGTGTTCGAGGCGGCGCTCGAGAAACTCACGCATCTCCGGCGAGAGGGCAAGCCCCTTCTGCCAAACCAGGGCATGAAGCGCCGTCCGCATCCTGGTCATAATTCTCCTCCGCTCCTCCAACCTCATCCGCCGTTCGAGAGGGTGCCCATTTGGTTACTTTGTCAGGCCGCCGCGGACGCCGTAGGCGCCGCCGGCTGCTTCCTGGCGATTTCCGCCTTGATGAGGTAGATCTCTGCCTTGATCGCCTTCGCCTGGGCCGACATGGACTTCGCGTCCTCCTCCAGGCTCTTGACCTCGTCGGCGAAGAACTGCTTCTGCAGATCGCCGAGTTTGCCCTCGGGGAACTGGTGCGTGGCGACAAAATGCTCGACCGTCGACTTGAGTCGCTTGTCGTAGCCGATCTGCCGGTTGACGACGACGAGTATCATCTGCTGCCGCTGCAGTTCCTGCTCCAGTTGCTCCAACGTCATGTCGCTGTACTTCATGTCACCCTCCGTTTCCGGGCACCCTCCCGGCCGTCGGATGTTACTTTTCAAAGCCGCCTTCGCCCGGCCTGCGCTGAGTCGGTTAGTCTGGAAAGGGCTCTCCCGACTGACTGCGGGCACACCGGTCTCGGGGCGAAGGCGGCACAGAATCCTCATCTCTCCAGCCCAGCGAGATTGTCCCAGAGCGCCTTCAGGGCCTCCTGCGTCGCGTCGCGGGCGCTGCTACCGGCCGCCGTGGCATAGGGCGCGTCGTTGATACATTTAAGCGCGGCAGTCGCCTTCCATTGTCCGGCGCTGCACGCCTCGTTGAGTTCCTCGACGACTTCGATTTCGATTATCATGGGGTTGCGCCTTTCAAGCCTTCCGCCATATCCGCCTCCATCTTTTCGACGCGGGCATCGAGTTCAGGGGTCCAGTGGCCCGGGTCCGCGCGCCAGACAAGGAGGCCGAGATATTTTTCGGGCATCGGGATCTGCCTCGTGCCGTCGGTCAACATCAGCGCCGCGCCGTCGAACCCCCATGCGCCGCCGGAGGGCAATTCGCCATCGCCGAGAAGGACAGGCACGGGGTCAAATCCCGCGCGGCCGGCGATACGGCAGAGGCCGCAGTTGCGCTTCCAGCCGTTGCCGCTTGCCGATGACGGCACCTCGAAGGCGAGTTTCACCTTCGGGCGGTCGAACTTCTCCGCCTCCTGGAACTCGGGCACGCGCTTGATCAGATCGAGCAACTCCGGCACGCGCTCGGCGTGGACGCCGGCCTTGACGCCCTTGGCGACAAGAAACAAACGCCCCGACCCCCATATCAAGAGGGCGTTCGCATACGCCCCCTGGCGGAGAAACGTCTCGTATCTCGCGGGGTCGGCAAAGTCCGGCGGCTCGCCGGAATCGAGGAGGTTACAGGAAAAGACCAGGGGCTTGCCGTAGAGATTGGCCAGCGCCTGGTGGTACCAGAAATCATACGGGTCGCGGCCGTCGCGCGTCGCGTTCTGGTAAGAGACAATCGCGTCGAAGGGCGCGAAGTGCTCCGTCCCATTATAGGCGGTCCAGCCAAGCGGGCCTGTAAACACCAACATCCGAGGCCAGCGCGCGCGGACATAGTCGAGCCAGTACCAGGGGGACTTGCCGCCGAGCGTGTAACGGGAATCGTCCCAGGGCTTTTCATCGTACATGTGCCAGGCGAAATTCGAACTCCACTTCGCGCTCTGCTCGAGGTAGGCGACGACCGCCGCCTCGGAGTACTTCGGATCCGGGCCGACATGGACGATGGCCGGCAGCCCGCGGCCGCGCGCGGGATCGTTATGATAGGCGAGCGTCTGGAACCGATTCCATGTCCCGCCGGCGACGTCACGCCACCACGCGATGAACTCCGTGTTGGTAAGGCCTGCCTTCTGGAGCGCCGATGAGTCGGCGATCTCGAACGCGCCCGCGCCCAGGACGAAGCGCTCTCGCGGTGCGGGAGGCGGTGAAGGTGGGGTTGGCGGCTCCGGAGGGGGTGCGTCGGGCTTCGATAGCGTGACGTCGACCTCGTTTCCGCAGTGCGGGCAGACGACCCCATACAACGCCGCCCCGATGGCCAGACAGGCCACAACAAACGCCAAGATTACAAGCAGTCGAGTCTTCATCTTACACCTCCGTTCTTTCTCTCGCGTGCGCGAGAAGGGATTTCAGACACTCCTGACAGATCCAGATGAAACGGCGGCTGGCGGGATCGTCCTCGCGCATCGTCTCCACCTGGCGGAGTTTCGTGTGTTCGAAGAGGCCCGGCGTCTCGCACCACTGGCAGACGCGCGGCTGCCGGCGCTTTCGCTTGGCGGCACCGCGCCGGGAGCCCTCGCGGGGCGGCGCGAAAAACGTGCAGTACGCCCAGGGGCTCGAGTCGACCCAGCAGTCGCCTCCATGCTCGCAGGGGCGATTGCGGCACTCATGTTTACACTTCGAAGAGAACCACCTGTCGAAGCAGCGGTCGCAGACGAACATCGGCGCCGAGGCCCAGAGGTCGCGGATCTCCCCGAAGGTCGAGCCCGAGTCGTGAAACGCCTGGGCGAGGTCCAACTGCTTTCCGCAGTCGTCGCAGAAGCGGACGGAGAAGACGAGGGGCGTTTGGCGGGTAGCGAGTTCAGTCGTCATCTTCTTCTTGCTCCGCGTCGAAAGCGTCGAGTTCCTCCTCGGTCGCGTGATCGATACACGCGGTGCAGAGGCTTTCGGCCCCGGCCCGTACGATCCACGAACAGCCGCCCGGGCAACCGTTCAAGTCCGTGCATCCGCACACGCGGCATACGTCCTCGGCGTCGCTCGCGCTCGTATCGAGGCAGTTAGTCGCCGTCATTTGTCACCGCCCCTCCAGCGCCTTGTCGAGACAGAGTTTCAATAAATCCCAAGGGCCGCGACGTCGCCGGTCGAAAGGCCCGACGTCGTCGCCCCTACGCCACGCGCGACGCCCGGGGCCCCATTTGAAAATCGAGAACCGATACCAACCGTACCTCGCCCTATCAACGCCGCGATCCGGGGTCTCCGGGCTTATTCCCTTGAGCGCGATCTCCATCGTGCCGAGGCAGCGCTTGCGCTCTTCCTGGCCGCGCGGAACGAGATCAATCGTTATGCGCAACATGTTTTATTTCTTCCCCTTTCGCCTGGCCTTTGCCTTCTCGCGGAGGCGCTTCGCATTTGCCGCGGCCTTCTTGAAAGGAGACGCGGGGCGAGGGGGCTTTCCGCCACGGCTGGAGGGTTTTTTCGCGGCTTTCTCCTCGGCTTCGAGGGCCGCCCAGGACCTGGGCTCGGTGAAGCCCTTCTCGCCGGAGACCGTCTTGTATGAAGCGTCGAGATCGACGCCGACGACGGCGGCCGCGCGCAGCGCCTCTTCGCGGAGGCCGGCGGGGAGCCTGGTTATCGGACCCGGGTAGGCCAGGCGGTCGGCGAGCACCGGGCGGACCTTTTCCCAAAGGGCCGCGAGAGCGGCGGGCAGACGGCTTTTGTCCGACAGAACATCGTCGACGGCAGACCAGTCGCCGGGGCGCATGTAGTCCTTCCGGGTGCTGAAGGCGGCGGCGAGAGTCATGACGAGGGCTGCCCTATCCGGCGCGAGGATGTTGTCGACGGTCGCACTCCGAAGCGTCTCCGCGAGGCGCACGAGGACCTCGCACCATCGCTTGGAGTCAAGACCCGCGCGGCGCTCGGCAAGCGATTTCGGCGCGGCGGCTTGTTTCGGGCCCGCGCTGCGTTCCCTCTGCGGGATAACCCAACACTTATCCCCGAATGCGTCTCCGCAGACGAAGACGGCGGGGGTTGCCCCTTTCGCGCCTTTTGCGACCACCTTGTATTGCCAGTGCGCGAGGAAGTTGCCGAAGGTCTTTCTGGCATCCTGCTGTTCGTAGTAATCCGCGCCGCCATCGCTTAAGAGAAGGACGCTTCCGTGCTCCGCTTTGATCGCGGCGATGTCGCGCCTGGCCTGCGCGACGGCCTTGGCCTGCCAGCATCCGGCATCGAGGCACCGGTCGGCCCCCTTGTTCTTCGCGGGGAGCGGCTCGTCCCAGAGACCAGGCTCAACGCTCGAGCGCTTTATGCAGTTCGCGCACGCGCCGGCCTTCGGGACGAGAGATTCATCGGCCGCGTTCCAGGCCTGGGCGCCGAGGGGCCGGATCATCCGCGTCACCATCCTGTCGAGATCGACAAGCCGCACGTCGTCGAGATTGTGGCGCTGGGAGAGTTCCTTCAATAGATACTCCTGGACATTTTCGGGCAGGCGCGCGATGAGCGCCAGCGCCCTCGCGCTCCATGAGGCGACGGGGGACTTCGAGGCGCAGGCGGCCTTTTTCCATTCGGGCGAGAGGCCGCGGAAAATCTCGGCGCGCTGCGCGACCCAGGTGTACTTGCGGCCGAGGCGCGCCGCGACGGCCTGGACGTCGCCGCCGAGTTTCGTCAAGAGCGACGCGACGATCTCGCCCTCCTCGAGGGGCCTCAAGTCGGAGCGGTTGAAATTCTCCTGGTAGGTCAGGAGGAGCCCCTCCTCGTCGGTCATGCCGCGGTGGACGATCGCCGGGATCTTGTCGATCCCGGCCTTTATCGCGGCGCGGTGGCGCTGCGCCCCGGCGCGGAGATCCCACTTGCCTTTTTTCGTGGGATGCGGCCGCACATGGACGGGGATCTGGACGCCCTCAGCCGTTATCGAGTCGACGAGATCTCGAAAGTCCTCCGACGTCTCGTCGATGACGCGGGTATTGTCCGGCGTGGGGATGAGGTCCCGCACCGGGAGTAAGAGAAGTTCGGTCGATTCAGCGCGCGGCTTTTTTGCCATGACAATCCTCCTCTCCGCCGTCCGCCCTTGGCGAGACGGCGAGATCTCGCCACTTCGTGGCGGAGCGGTCAGGTTTGAGTCCCGGGCCCGCCCCATCCGTAGACCCTGTGATACTTGAGGGCCTCCGCCCCCTTCCCCGTCAGTACCGCGCGCTGTGAGCCCTTCGACGCCACTATAAGCCGCGCCGTTACGAGATAGTCAACGGCGACGGCGCGCGCGCCGTCAGGGGTCAACCCGCGCCCTTCGACAAAGTCCAGTATGCGCCGGTGTTCGAGAGTAAGAGGCCGATTCATTGCGGCGGCCCTTCGGCATGCTCAGGGTCGTGAGCGGAGTCGAACGACTCCATGCCGGGCAGGTGCGCCTGGCCGTCGATCTCGCCCTGGAGGCGTTCGATTTTCTGGTGAGTCGCCTCAAGGCCGATGGCGCCGCGCTCGACCTTTTCCCTGAGCGTCGCGAGGCGCGTCGCGCGGGCCCTCTCGTCGGCCTGGAGTCTCTGCAACTTCGCCAGGCGGCCGCGTTCGGCAAGAAGCCGTTCGATGTGCGCGTCGACGAGCCGGTCCGCCTCGGCCTGCGCGCGCGCAAAGATCTGCGGTAGGACGTATTCGCCCGATTGCGGCCGAACGACCAGCTCCGCCGCCGCCTCGATCACCGCGCCCTCGAAAGCCGGGTCGGGAACGGACCTCTTCGCCCGCACGGAGCCGCACGCATTAGCATCCAACATGCCTGCGTCCATCTTCCACCTCCTCGCTATAGACCTACCTTCGTTTGTCCTGGGGAGCGAAGCCCCAGGGGGAATCGTCAAAGAACCTCGCCTGCCGCGGCGTCGCCGCGGTCTCCGCCGCCTCGCCCGCGGCGACGTCCGCCCCCGGCGAGGCCTCGCGCCCAGGGCGCTCCGGCGGGGGCGTCCATTTGCGCTTTGGCACCCGCCCGGTGGACTCGCTCCAGCCCTCGGCGAGCAAGAGCCGCCGGATAACGACCGTGCGGCGCCCGGTCTTGCGGATGCGCGAATAGAGCGTGCGGAATCCGCGCTCGACCTCCTCGCCGGTCTGCGGGAGGAAGTACCCGCGGCCATTGCCGAAAAGCGCCATCAGGAGCTCGAGTTCGCGGCGGATCACCGTCCGCACGCGCGTACCCTCGGGGTCGTGAATGCCGATCCGCTTGGCGATCTCCGGCGCGGTGATCGCGCGCGCGGCCCCGCGGTGCGAGAGAAGCACCGCGCGGATCCTCCGCGCCGCCTCCACGTCGTCGATGTCCTCGGAATCGCTCACAGCAAACCCTTCGAATCAAACCCTTTTATCCGCAGATTGCGCAGATTGCGCAGATTTCAGATGAGAGCGGCGGCCGGATTCGAACCGGCAAGTGACGCGGCTCACGCGCGCTTGTATTTGCCGCGTCGGGGACCTTCCCCGCGGCTGCCTTTACGCCACGCCGCTCCCGTAAACGTTCCTCCTAAGCCGCGGGCGCGGACTCGCCGGTCACGAGGCGAAGCACGCCAAATGCGATCCCGCGCGAGGTATCGAGGTCGACGGAAAGCCCCGGCCCCGTGACGACGATCTTGTACTCACACCCAAGCGGGGACCCGACCTGGCTCGGCGCGCCCGGAGCGTCCGGGGCGGGACGCCGGAGGACGCGTGTTTGGTTGGGAAACTCGGCGGGCGGCAACACCAAGGGCTTGGTCGGGCGGCTACCCAGGTTGCCCGCGATGTAGTAGCCCTTGCCGCGCTGCGCCTTCACCTTGGCGGGGAAAAACTGCGCGTTCGATGAGATCGCGTATCCCACGTGGCTCTCATCGCATTTGAGCGCCTTCGCGAGCGCCTTTGTCGGGACGGCCTTCTCGACGCCGATTGCATACTTAAGAAGGTCCCACACCTTTTCGCCGGCCTCGTTCAGGCCGCTCCTCCTCGCTGGACTCATATCCTCCACTCCTTTCGCCCTGGGGGCCTCCTCTTTCACATCCGGGGGCTCCTCGTTCACGCCGACCTCGACGGACGGCTCCGTGTCAAAGAGACCCTTGGACTGTTTATGCTCAGGATAGACGCGGACGTCCGCGCCCTTTTCCTCGATCACTTTCGCGGCGATCTTCCTTGCATGCTCCTGGACGGCCTCGGCGACCTGGGAGGCGGGGCCCGCCTCGAAGAAAACCTGCTGAAGTTTACCCGCCGTGGCGGGCGCGCTCTTGTCGGCCCAGTAGAGCCTACCCAGGGCGTCGGGCTCGGACGGCTTGTCTTGGCCGTACGTCGCAGAGAGGAAGCCTATCTCGCCGATGCCGCTCTGGCCGCCGGGCATCACAAAGCGCGAGACGACTCGCACCGCGTAGCGCTCGCGGTCGCGCGCGGCCGCAAGGAAGTACCCGCGCGCGTCGCGCGGGGTGTTTCTAAGAATGGTCATTCCGCCACCAGAAAATAGTAGTCTTGGTTCATGGATACCCCGTACTTGTGTTATTGCGCGCCGGCGGCGGCGCGGACGCTTGCGGTAGACTCTCGGCGCGCGAAGTCGGGCCCCGACCGGCGGGAGGGGCCTCACTGTAAGGGGCATCATGCCCCTCCCGGCGCGCGACATCCCGCAAGGCGTCGATAAACTTCTTGGCGGAGGTCTTCGTCAGCCAGGCGACGCTGTCGGGCCCTCCGGACTGCCGGAGTATCCCGCGCGCTCGCGGCGAGTCGGGGGCGATCCCCAGAGCCTTCAAGAGCCGCGCCATCTTCCAGCGCTGCTGGTTGGTCATCATTCCCGGCGGCGTGGGGTCGTCGATCTCGGAGCCGTCTCCGCGCACGGCCTCGAAGCCCATGCGCTTCATCTCGCGCATCAGGATTTCGAACTCCTTCTGCTGGAGGACCTTCGACGTCTCGACGCCGAAAGTGGCGCGCAGGAAATCGCGGTACGCGGGATCATCCATGCCCACTGCTCGCGCGGCGACGTGGACGAGTTTCAATTGGCGCTTTGAGAGCATTTCACCACCAAGACACAAAGGTCACGAAGGGCTCGCGCCCGCGCCAGCGGGCGAAGGACGTTCGGGATCGCCGACGGCGGAGCCTAACGCATCGAGAAGATAGGCCGACGTCTTCGCGGCGTGAAAGGCCGCGCTCTTGAGGTGCGCGACGATATTATGCTCCGCCGGCATCCCATCGGCCCTCCGCGTCGTCCATAAGCGCGTCTCCTCGCGCAGAAAGTCTATCTGCCTCTCGATCTCCGCGGCGCGCGACAGCGCGGCGGACGCGTCCTCTTTCACCTTGAAAAAGTTCTTGGGCATGTTGATCATGGCTTCCTCCTAAAGCGGGCGCACGCCGTGCGCCCCTACGACAAGAGCGTGTACGCGCCGACGACGAGCATGAGCGCGACTATCGCGGCGACGGCGATCCACTTCTCGGGCGGCGCCTGCCGTGCATTCTCGATGCCGGCGAAGAGGAGCACCTTCCAGCGAACCATAAGAACCTCCTTAGTTCCGGGCGTATGCCGTACACCCCTACAGGGTCACCTCGTCGGTGTCGGCGAAGAAGACGTCGGCGGTCTTGCGCTTCGCGCCGACGGCCGCAAGCGCCGCGTCGTCGTAGGCGGCGAGCGCCTCCTTTTTGACGGCCTCGGTGCGGCGGATGCAGTCGATCATGTCCTTCGCGCGAAGGCGCTGGATGACGAACTCGGCCTTGTGAAGCAGCGCGATCTTCGTCACCTGGCGAAGGCCCACGCGGCCGTGCGTCAACTTCTTCGAACGCCCGTCGAGGTCCCCCTGATGGGCCCTCGTGAAGGCTTCGAGGGCGGCAAGTCCCGCCGCGAACCGCGCGGAGTACTCCGAGGCCTTGCGCTTCGCGGCGGCCTTGGCCGCGTCAATCTCCGAGGCCAGTTCCGACTCGATCCGCGCGAGCGCCCCACGGCACTCGGCCACTCCCAGAAGAACATCATCGGCCCTGTCCCAGTCCGCTATCGCCGGCGGCGCCGGCATGTGTCTTTTCCTCGCCACGTCCGTCTCCTTTCCTCTGAACAAGGTGTCTCAAATCGAGGGCCGTCCCGACGACGGCTGCCTCGGTCGCCGCCGGAACCTGGTCCGCGACGGAGTTCTCCGCGCCAAGGGCGAGCGTGCCCGCGATGCGGCAGGAGGCCTCGAGGCGATCAAGATCGGGCAATACCGCCCTCGCGGCCGCAACCGCCGCAGCGGCCGCTTCGCGCTCCGCGCCCTCGTAATAGCCGCGCTCGACGCCCGAGGAGATGCACTCGATGGCGTCAGAGAGCCGCCGGGCCTGTACCGTCAGGCCGTTGACGCCGCGATGCAGCGCGCCAAGCGTCTGCGCAAGCACCCTGCGTTCGCTGTCTTTCAATTTCCCCACGCGTCCCTCCTCGCTGTCAGGCCGGAGGCTCGAGCCGTGAGGCCTGAGAAATCGTCAAGAACTCAGAACTCTCTCCCATTTGATAACGCCAGTGGGCTGCCGGGCGGCGCTCCAGAGATGGCCCAGGCCGCCGTCGACCCGCCCGAAATTGCAGTCGCAGCCAAAAGCGCAGTCGCACGTGCGCATGAGGCGCTCGACATGGCACTTTGCAGCGCGGAGTCCCTCAACTCGCACCTCGCGATCCCCTACTCTGCAGACATACCAGCGCGCCATGTCCCGCCCCTACCGTTTCAGTTCATGATCCGGCCGGCAGCGTCGACCGGCACGACCTCGATACGGCCTCTCTTCACGATCCCCTCGAAGCAGCGAAGCGGCCAGACGCTCCGGCGCGGCGCAACGATGGTGGATTGCCCGTCGACCGCGACGGCGAGCATGTCGGCGTCGGGGGTCTTGTCCACCGCGCTAAGTCGGTGGACGCCGTCGTATCGCCCACGGCCCGAGACGTAGAGGCAATCGCGGCCCAGGGATACCAGGCGCTTCCTGGCCTTCACGACGACGACCCGGTCACCCTGCTTCATCAGATCCCCCCTCGGTAGGCGACGGCCTTCTGGACGTCCCTGGCCGTGAGTTTCTTGCCCTTGCCCGCGTAGGTAGCGGCGAGACCGATGATCTGGCGCACGCGGCGAAGCGCCCCGGGTACCCGCGCCTGCTCGACGAGGATGTTCTCGGCGCCCGGGTCGATGTCGATGCCGCCGCCCGCGATACGCGCCGCCTCGATAATGTTCTCGCGGCTCGGCTCGGCCGAGTCCAAGAGCCTCATCGCCGCGCAGCGCGAGCGGATCTGCGCGAACCACTCGGCGTCGCGGCCCCGCGCCATCTGGGCGTGGAGGCGCGGCAGGCCCGACAGGACAAAGCCCACGCGCGTCGCGTCGTGCAGGGTCTGGATGGCGTTGAGGCTGCCGATGGACAGGAAATGCGCATCGTCGAGGAGCAACACGCCGCGAGTCCCGTGGAGCGCTTCTACGACATCACGGCGAACCCAGAACGAGCGCGAGAGATGCTGCACGTGGACGGCCTGGCCGATGGCCCGTATCAGTTGAGCCCGGCCCCACATGGTCTCGTCGCAGGCGACGTAATAGGCGTTGGGGTTCTCGGCGGCGTAGGCCTTCAAGGCTGTCGATTTGCCGACTCCTGCATCGCCCAGGACGATGGCGCCGACGCCGCGGTTCTGCGCGTACTGGCAAAGCGCCGTTATTGCCTGAAAGGGCCGCGTCGCCACTGGTTCGAAGCCTTCCTCGTCGACGAATCCTTCGACGAGACGCCGTTCCTCGTAGTTGAGGAAGCGGTTGATCTTCGCCAGAACCTGCTCGGCAGACCCCTTGTACTTGCCGCCGCGCAGTTCTGAGAGCGTGGCCGCGCCGAGGCCGATGAGTTTGGCCAGGCGCGAGTTGGAGAGTTCATTTTCGTCCTGGTAGGCTACGAGGCGTTTTAAGGTTTCGCCCAGGTCGTATCGTACCATCTGGCACCTCCTCGCAAGAGAAGCCGTTAAGTGCCGGTCTCCTCGAGACCGGCCATCAGTTCCTGATCGAGCGTCGAGAGATCAAACCCGCGCCCGCCCCGGGGGACCTTCGTTGCCGTCGAACCGGTTGGGGGGGGCGCGGCGTTTCCTACGGAATATTTCCAGTCGACGGGTTGCGGCGCATATCGCTCGCGCAGGAGTTTTTTGGCGCGGCGCTGCCTGGCCATCGCCTTACCCACGTCCTGGCGCGAGACGTTGTCGAGATCGCTGCGTTCGACCGTCGTAAACAGACTGCCATCGAGATCAAATACGAAGACCCGCGACAGGTCGGCGGGGTTGTAGCGAACCACTACCCAGGCTCCCAGCCGCTCCACGTGGAGATGCTCGTTCCAAAAGAACAGCCCCTTCAGTATCGAGACGCCGTTCCTTTTGACTTGCTGTTTCTCGGTCCGCATGGCGAGGACGGGAATAAGCGACTCGCGCGGGGGGCGCACGTCCCCGCGAAACTTCTCGAACGCCGCGTCGGGAGAAAGGCCCTTGAGGCGGCCGCCCTTCTTGACGCGCGCGTTAAACCACGCGATCCATTCGTCGAGCGCGCGGGAAACCTCGAGGACGTCGGGGAGTACCGCGCCGGCTTTGAGAAACTCCTTGGCCGTCTCCGGCTTTTTGTCCGTCGCGGGCCCCACGTATGACGGCCACTGCCGCGCGAATCGATCCGCGAGCGTCCTGAACGTTCTCTCGATGGGCTTGGCGCGCGCGTTGTAGGGGATCGAATAGTGGCAGTCGACGCCGAGTTCGGCCATGATGGGAGCGACCCAACCCTCGTCGATCTCAGGCTTGCCCCAGGGCTTCCCCTTCGACGGGCTCAGGGCGGAGCGTGCTTTGCGGCGCTCTTTCTTTGTCGCCCCGGCGATCTCCTTCGACTCGAAGTCCTTGCCGCGATCCATCCAGGCCTCTTTCGGGCAGCCGTTTCTCGTGACGGCCGCGGCAAACGCGGCGAGGACGCTGTCGGTGGAAGGCTTTTCGCAGACGGCCCACCCGACGATCTTCGTCGAGCGCATGTCGCGCCACGCGGTGATCCAGAGACGCCCTGGCCTGCCGCTCGCAGTGCGAGCGAGGAAATCGAGCATATGGTGGTCGGCGACGTAATGATCGCCGGCCGGCATGTCGTACGTCCGGGAGAGAAAGGGCTCGGCGTGATCGTAGTATGATTTGCGGCCCTCGCGAAAGAGGATGAGGGCCGCTTCCGGTTCGGTCTTGAGGCGCCTGCGAAAAGCCGATACGCGCGGGACCGCCGCGACGTCGCCGCCCTTTGCCTCGTAAATGGCGAGCATCCGTTCATAGGCGAACTGAGCCGAGACGCGGTTCTGGTCAAGGTAGATTCCCCGGAAGATGTCCCACGCCCCGTCCGGGATCGCCGGCGCCGGCCCCGTCCATCTCGGAATTAGCCCCGCGAGACCCTCGGCCCGGTAGAACCGCCGCCATCGCCAGAGGGTGGATGTCGAGACGCCCCAGGCGGGATCGACGGCGTCGCGCAGCCTGACGCCCTGGACCCGCGCGCGGCGGCGCCACTGGTCGAGGATGTTTGCGCGGGCTCTCGCGATCTCTTTGTAGCATCGAGGCGCTTCGGCGAGGGATGCGTAACGGGAAGACCGCGGGGCGGACGCCGGGGGGGTGGGGGGCGTCCCCGGCGCCTCGTCCTTGCGGTCCCGGTTTGGGATGCAATTTCGAATTTCAATGGGAAGTTCGTCGGAGTAGATCTGCATCTTGCGACCGCCGTTGGCGCGGATGAATTTCACCGGCCAGCCTTCTCTGTGCGCCCGACGGCGCACTGCTTGTGGCCTCACGCCCAGCGCCACGGCAACTACCTCCGCCCCCACCCATCCACCCATTTCAGGAGACCTCCCTCCCGGCAAGGGCGCCGGGATCAGGGTCGTCTACTATTCGAAACGGCCAGCGCTCGCGGATGAAGCGCTCCTTGAGCGCGCGCACCGGAATGCCGCAGCGCGAGGCGAGTTCCTCGAGGGTGATGTATGGCGGGAGCCCGGAATCTGGAGGACTCTCATCTGAAGGCAGGGTCCCGGTCTCGCCGGCGACGACTGAGAGGCGGTCGTAGACAGCCTCCTGGACGATGGGCGGAAGACCGTCGATTATATATATAATGTCGCTTCGCAGGCTACAGGCGGCAGGCTGTAGGCTTGAGGGGGCCTCTTCAACTTCCACGCCGCTGTCCCGGTAGAAATGCCAGCCCTCTCGCAGCGCGCGGCGGCGGACCTCGAACTCGGTGAGGCCGAGGGCCCACGCCATGTCGGGAAGCGAGATGCCGGGCTGCCGGGGGGACGTCACTTCCCGCGCCTCCTCTCGTACCACCAGTCTTTGAACAATTCGGGGCCCTTGTAGCCGAGTTCGCGGGCGACGGCTTTTTGGAGCCAAGGGGTGAAGCGGCGGCCGTTAGTGATCATGGAAACTTGCTCGCGGTGGCAACGCTTGCGCATCCGCCGCTCGATTCGTGCGGCGAGCGCGTCGATCGTGATGTTGCGGGCAAAGAGAATTTTGTTGACCCTTGTGTTGCGCATCGCTATTCTTTCCGTTGTTACGCGCGTAGCGCCGTTATTTCCTATATTTGCGGGGCTATCCCGCAACCGTTACGGCCTGACTGGTGTATTATCGACTGGTTATACACCATTCGTCAAGAGGAAAATCGGGTAAAATGGAAAAATTCTTGGATAGCCGAATCGGCGGCGTGGGTGAAAGGATACGAACGGCGCGGGGCGCGGTACCTCAAATGGAGTTCGCCCAAAAGCTGGGTCTCGGTCAGTCGACCCTTAGCGGCGTGGAGAAAGGCAGGCAGGCTCCCACGGCCAGGATGCTTGCAGACGTCGCAGAGATAACGGGCTGCGACCTCAACTGGCTGTTGCTCGGCCAGGGGGCAGCAAAGCCCGCATTCCCAACCGTCGCGGGGAATCAAAAGCAGACGCCGATGACTAACGAGATTTGGAGAAACCCCGGCGAGGCCGGGCGGCCTGGGGATATTTACGCCGACTACGTCCCGCTTCTCGGGTACTACGGTGAAGGCGGGATCATAGAAGATCCAAATAGGGATCAGGCGGACGGCCTCGAGCGCTATATAGGCGTGGGAAAGATGCCGGAAGGAAGCGCAGCGCTCAAACTGCTCGGGGATGCCAGCGGATTCCCCGGCGGGACGGTGCTCGTTTTCGGGCCGGAAGAGAAATCCGTTCCAAGGACGGGGTCGGGCCTCCTCCATGTCGAGGGTCAACCGGCGTACCTCCTGGCGGCATGGCAGCGCGCCGGGAGAGGCTATAAGTTGTTCAGACATGCATATGCTGCTGGCACCGTGCCGGCGGCCTCAGTGACTTCGGCGAGGCTTTTTCTCGCGCATTTTTGACGGCTTTGTCAGTGCCCGTAGTAAAATAGACCCCGGTCTTTTTTGGGGGATATTGTCATGAAGCACGAACGTCAACCTGTCTACACCTCGCGCGTCGCCGCATGGGTAATCTCAATTCTCACGGTCCTCGTGATCGCCTGCTGGTGGATTCAATCACGCCGGAATTCCGGGGTGTCGAGCCCGGCAACCATAGCATTAGTCGTCACAGAGGAAAAGGAGGAAAAGATCAGCACGTTCTTTTCTCCCAAAGGGGGAGCGCGACAGGCGCTCCTGAAAGAAGTGGACGGCGCGAAGCGAGGCATCCGCTTTGCCGTCTACGTCCTCAGCGATCCGGGAGTTGTCGAGGCGTTGTCGGCGGCGGCCAGGCGCGGCGTCGTGGTCGAGGGCGTCATTGACGAACAGGGCGCGGTATCATATTCTCGCTCGCTCGACGACCTGCGAAAGAACGGTTGCAGCGTTGAAGTGCTGAGCGGCGCCGGCATCATGCATAACAAGTTCGCCATCTTTGACAGCGCGACCGTCGCCACGGGGTCGTATAACTGGAGTGTGCGTGCCGAGGAAAGGAACAACGAGAATCTAAGCATCATCCGTGACGAGGAGACCGCTAACAAGTTTATCGCCGAGTTCAGCCGGTTGAGAGACCTCATTGCCGCGAAGCGCGAAGCGGCGGCGCTCGAACGTACCAAGAAAAGGATCGAGCAGGCTCAAGAGGATTTCGAAGAGTGGCTCCATAGGAGAGCCGTTGAAGAAAGGGCGAGTCACGCCTCGCCGGAGGAGGCAATAAAGATTAGGTTGGAAGAGATCGACCGGCTGCAAAAGAAGCTCGATGCTCTCGATGGGAAGACCGGATTAGCCTCCACCGACACAACCATTCGCCTCGGCGCTATGCCCGCGAAGTAGCCCCCGCGCCCCAAGAATTCCCAAAAATTCCCAATTCGCCCCCTCCCCGCCCGTAACCCCCTCTCCCACAGGGACTTAGAGTAGCACTCCCTTCCTTCCCCCATCATCCTTTGCGACTTTTCTTTGGGGCTTTTTCCACTTTATCGGCGCAGGTCGGCTGTGGATAACCGGATTTGTATATAGAGGCACGCGTGTTTTGCGCGGATTGAGATTGGGAGGATTTTGCCATGTAGGAAACGCGGGGCCCGGCCGGCCTCTCGCCCGGGCCCCATCTTCTCGCACTGCGAGAAGGCGAGAGTTCGAGACCCAAATGTGCAGACGACAGACGTGGCCTCCGGTCCGGCCGGGCCGGAGGCCGCCCGGGTTAGAATGAGGAGACGATTGATGGGGGACAACTGGCTGCAAGTCGCGTCGCTCGTGATCTCGGTCGCGAGTTTTATCGGAACGATTGTAATCGCCGTCATAGGGTGGCTCGCCCGGGGACTCTTCGAGTCCCTCAAACAGGAAATATGCGAGGCCAGAAAACAGCACCTCTCCCTTCTTTCCAAACTCGACCTCGAGCGCGAAGCAATTCGCAGGGAACACCGCGAGGACGTGGAAGCCCTGCGCGCGGCGCTTGAAGCGATCCGCCGCGAGGCGGATGACTCCGTCAGGCGCGTCCACGTGCGAATCGACGAGGTCGCCCAGAACTATGTACCGCAGGCGCACTGCGCAGTAGCGATGGAGACGTCCAGGGAACTCCAGGACAAACTGATGGCAACCCTCCAAGAGGGACTCCGCGAGGTGCGCGCGGCGGTTATGAAAACGCGGGGGGAGGACTAAAGCGATGTCGGTATACGCGAGGGAAACGAGGGGGAGGCTGCTCCTGGCGCTCTACGCGGGGCGCGGCTTCTACATGCGCCTGGAGTACCTCTACAAGGTACTCCGGGACACAGGGCTTGCCGTAACGCCAAAATCGATCAAGGCGGAGATGGGGTACCTCGAGAGCGCCGGCTTCGTCAAGCGCCTCGGCAGCGACCAATGGATTATCGAGGCGGAGGGCATAAACCTCGTCGAGGGCAACTCGCAGGATCCCGACCCCGGCGTCATCATCCCGGAGGGCGCGATCTGATGGCGAGACGCGCCACATCGAAGATCTCCCGGCTGCCGCGCGAGGTGCGCGAGGCGGTAAACGACCTCCTCTCCAAGGGCGTCCGGATCGAGGAAGTCACGGCGTTTCTCACGGAGAAGGGCGTCGAGATCGGGAAATCCTCGGTGGGGCGGTACTCGAAGGACTTCGCCGCGGCGATGGCGCGGATCCGCACCGCGAGAGAGCAGGCGAAAACAATCGTCGAGGAACTAAGGGACCGGCCCGCAACCGAGCAGCAGGAGGCGGCCAACCAACTCGCGACGCAGATGATTTTCGACCGGCTCCTCGGTGCTAAAGAGGACCTCGCGGAAGCCGACGTCAAGGACCTGATATTCGCCGTGGCGGCGCTTGAAAAGTCGGCCGTCATGAGGGAGAGGGCGAAACTCCAGTTCAGGAAGGCGGCGGACGAGGCGGCTAAAAGAGCGTCTGCGGAGATCGGCAAGATCGGCAAGGCAAAGGGCATCGACGAGGCCACGATCCGCGAGATCCAGGCGAAGGCGTTCGGCATTGTCCGGGAGGCAGGAAAATAATGGTCGCCCCGGCGTTTCAGTTCAGGCCGTATCAACTGCGATACCTGTCGAATCCCGCGCGCTTCATCGCGCTCATGTGGTGCAGGCAAACGGGCAAGGACACGGTCGCGGCGTACCGCGTGACGACCGACTGCATCGAGCATGACGTCCGCGGCGAGTCGACCACGTGGATCATCATCGCGGCCAGCTTAAGGCAGGCCAAGGAAACCGCGCGTAAGGTGCGCCGCTTCATCAGGGCCTACGAGATCGCGGCCAAGGCGCTGGGCGTCGAGTACTTCGAGGACGTAAAACTCAATTCCTTCGAGTTCGAGTTCCCGAACGGGAGCCGCATCATCACCGTGCCGGCAAACCCCGATACGATCGCCGGCCTCACGGGCAACGTCCTCTTTTCGGAGTTCGCGCTCTGCAAGAACTCGTACGAGATGTTCTCGACCATTTATCCGACGATAGCGTCCTCCGACGAGTTCAAGATGCACGTCATCACGACGCCGCGCGGGAAAAAGAACAAATTCTGGGACATCTGGTCGGACACGAGCGGCGCGTGGGCGAAGGAGAAACTGACGATCTTCGATGCCGTCGCCCAAGGGCTCAAAATAGACATCGACGAACTGCGGGCGGGCATGGGATCGGACGAGGAGGGTTGGCGGCAGGAATTCATGTGCGAGTTCCTCGACGAGGTCTCGGCCTTCCTCACGCACGAACTCATCGCCTCCTGCGAGGACCCCCTGGCGGGCAACCCCGACAAGATCATCGTCGGCGGCCCGATCTACGTCGGAGTCGACATCGGCCGGCGCCACGACCTCACGGTCTTCTGGGAACTGGAGATCGCCGGCGACGTGGGCTGGACGCGGAGCGTGACCAGGTTGCGCAATACGCCGTTTCGCGCGCAGGAGGAACTCCTGCGGACGATCCTTCGCCACCCGCGAGTCGTTCGCTGCTCGATAGACGAAACCGGTATCGGGATGCAACTCGCGGAGAACATGAAGGCCGACTTCCCGGGGAGGGTCGAGCCGGTGACGTTCAACGTCAACACGAAATCCGCGATGGCCGAGGGGCTCAAAACCGACTTCGAGGACAGGGCGCTCCGGATCCCAATCGACGGCGACATTCGCACGTCCCTCCACAGCGTAAAGCGCGTGGCGACGACGGGCGGGAATTTCCGGTACGACGCGGAGAGGGACGAGGCGGGCCACGCCGACGAGTTCTGGGCCCTGGCGCTCGCGCGCGATGCATGGAAAGGCGGAAAAGGAATGGTCAAGGGGCTGCCGGTCGGGCTCTGGGGGAGGGCATTAGCATCTTCAGCGGCATAAAGCAACTCGCTTCTCGCGCCATGGGTGTCGACGCCTTGCGGCGCACTGCGAGAAACATAAAGGCGCTCCTCACCGAGGAACTCACCGCGACCGCCAGAGGCGTCGCGGGCGGCGGCATCGTCGCCGAGGTCTCGCGCGACGCGACGCTTGCCGACTACATGTCGATGCGCCGCGACCCGGAGATCGGCCTGGGGCTCGCGCTCATCAAGGCGCCCATCATCGGCGCCGAGTGGTGGGTCGACTCCGACAACGAAGAGGCCGCTCGATTCATCGAGGAGAATCTGAAAGCCCTCTGGCTGACGCTCATGCGGACAAGTCTTACCGCGGTCGAGTTCGGCTTCGCGGCGCACGAGAAGGTTTTCCGTCTCGATGGCGGCAGGTACGTCCTCGACTCGCTCGCGGATTTGAAGCCCACGAAAGTCGAACTGTTGATCGACGAGAAGGGCAAGTTCGGGGGTATCCGCTACAAGCCGGGCGGCGGGGCGGACGCAATCGATCTGCCCGTCGAGAAGTGCTTTATTTTCACGCACGGCCGGGAGTGGGGAGATCTCTATGGCGTGTCGCGCCTGGCGAACGCCGAGGCCGTCTGGCGGCGCGAGCAGAAGGCCGCTGCGGCGGAGGACAGGTATTTCGAGCGAAAGGCCGATCCACAGATAGTGGGCCGCGCCCCCGCGGGCAAGCAGACCGACGCCTCGGGAAGCGAACGCGACAACTTCGAGGCAATGGCAACGGCGCTGGCGGCCCTTCGTTCCGGCGGGGCGATCATCGTGCCGGCGGGCGAGGGCAAGGACGGCAAGCCCGCCTGGGACGTGGAACTCCTCCAAGACGACAAGCGCGGCGACATGTTTACGGGCTTCGTGGACCACCTCGATAACAAGAAGTTCCGCGCCCTACTCATCCCCGACAGGATCCTCGCGCAGCAGGATACCGGCGCATACGACCTCGTCGAGGCGGTGACGAAGACTTTCATCCGGATGGAGGAAACGCTCCTCTCCGAACTCTTCGACCACGTGCAGAAATACATCGTCGACAAGATCGTGGCCCTCAACTTCGGGGAGGGGGTTTCCGTGGCCTTGAAGCACCGGGATCTCTCCGACGAGACCAAGGCTGCGATAGCCGAGGTCGTCAAGACCCTCGCGACGCAGCCCGCGAGCTGGCCGGACTTCAAGGACCGCGTCGACGTCGACGCCATGATAGAAATGAGCGACCTGCCCCTGAAGGCGGCTCCCGCGCGCGCCGCGAGGCTCGCGCTCGATTCACGCAGGGGTGTTCCAGCGCGCCGCGCCGCCCGGCGCATGGAACTTGCCGTAACGCGCGAGGCCGAGGCCGAGGCCGAGATCGCCGCGGTCGAGGCGTTCGCCGACGCGGCCTCGACGAGGTTTCTCGACGGCGTCGAAAGCGTATCGAACGCCGTAGCGTCCGCCTTCACGCCAGGGATAGGCCCCGTGCCGGACATCGCTCTGGGAAGCCTAACGGGCGAACTCTCCCGCGCGCTTCTCGCGGGGGATATCTTAGGACGCTACCAGGTCATAAAGGACGCGGCGGATCGGCTGCCGGCGACGAGGCTCTCCCGGTATGCGGGGGCGCCGATGCACTTCGCCGTCGGCGACGTCGACGTGGCGGCTGCCATCGCGTTCCTCAAGAACAAAAAAGCCTTGAGCGATGAGGAGTACTCCGCGCTCGAGGAGACCTACCAGCGGCGGGCGTTTGCCGTCGCCGGCGTCGAGTCGGCGGGTTTGAATGAACGGATAAAAGAGATTCTCGTCGACGCGGTCGAGAAGGGCGGGACCAAGGATGATTTCGCGGCGGCCGTCAAGTCCGCGTTCGAGGCCGAAGGGCTCTCGCCGCTTTCCCGCGCGCACAGCGATATCGTTTTCAGACAGAACGTGATGAGCGCCTACGCGGCGGGCAGGTGGGAGGCCCTCCAATCCGCGCCGGTAAAGGACGTGATCCCGGCCTACATGTACGTCACGATCGGCGATGACAAAGTGCGTCCGGCGCACGCGGCCATGCACGGGAGGATCTTCGCGGCGGACGACCCCATCTGGCTCGTCTGGTGGCCCCCGAACGGATTCAGATGCCGCTGCTGGGTCGTCGGCGTGGACCGGTTCGACATCGAGGACGGCCTGGCCGCGATTGAGTCGAGCGCCGGGGTCCTCGTCCAGCCCGATCCCGGATTCGGCTACAACGTCGGCGTTGTCGGCGCCGAGAGGTGGGCGATCTAATGGCCACCGTCGAAGTCACAGTCAAGAGCGCACAGGTCGAGGCGATGCTCGCCGCCGCCGCGAAGGACCTCGCGGGCGGGCCGGAGATGCGCGATTGCCTGGAGGCGATGGGGGAAGTGGGCCTTGCGTTCGAACAGAGACAATTCATCGAGCACTCGGCGGCGGCGGACCCGTTCTGGGCGCCGCTTTCCGATCCTACGGTCATACTGCGGCGCGGGGCGCCGAGGATCTTCACCCAGGCGGATATCGAGGCCAAGCGCTCGCGGCAGAAAAAGCAGCGCGACACGGGGGTCCTCTTCGCGTCGCTCGGGCGAAACGCGGCCGGCAACGTCTTCGAGATCGGACAGATGCAGATCGCAGTCGGGACCCGCGACAGCCGCGCGGCGACGCTCCACTCGGGCGGCGTGACCGGGCCCTTCGAATTCGATGAGGAGAAAAAGGCGCTTCTCAAGAAGAACGTCCCGCCGACGCGGGTCAACGCGGGGACGGGGAAGAGATTCTCAACTCCGCGCAAACTCAAAAGCGGCAAACGCCACGAGTGGAAGGCGAAGGGGAAGGAGTCCCCCTGGAACCCGCTGTATTTCTTCTGGCGGGCCGTGATGCGCAAGTGGGAACGCGAGGGGCGGCGCGGGCGCGTCCCCGCGAGGCCGATCATCGTCCCGCTTGACTCCGCCACGATGGAGAAACTAAAGCGAATCGCGACGCGATATCTCGCGCGCATTACGAAACGAACGGGAGGTTAGGTATGGATGAGACGAGCGCAGGGAAAACGGCGGAAGCCCGGATCGTCTGGGCGCTTGGCGAACCACCGACGCCCGCGCGCCGCATCGGCAGCGAACTCTTCGAGAAAGAGTTGATTCGCGTCGGGACGTGGAAACATCCGTCGGGAGATTTCATCCTCTCGGTCGACAACGCGCGCCTCGCGCGCTGGGCGGCGGCGTTCAGGGAGATGAAAAGGGCCGGGGTGAAGGTACCCCTTCCCTACGGGCATTCCTACGACGCTCGAGACAATGCGGGGTTCGTCGAGGACGTCTGGATATTGGATGACGGAAGGCTCATGGGGCTAATTCGCGCACCGCGAGAAGAGGACGCCGCGAGGCTCGGGACCACGGCGATGGAGGTCTCGGTCTCGATCACGCCGGATTATATCGACGGCGAGGGCAAGCATTACGGGGAGGCGATTGAGCACGTCGCCATCACGAATTATCCGGTCATCCCGGCCCAGGAGAACTTCAGGAAGATCGCTGCGGACGCAACGGGCGGCCGCGTCGAGATAGTAACGCTCGAGAAGGAGGAAGAAGAGATGGGAAAAGAGAAGGAGGCGCAGCCGCCCGCCGAGGAACAAAGCGGCAAGGAAACGAAGGACCTGGCGCGCGATTGGAAAGAGGCGACTCAACTCGCCCAGGAGAAGCAGGCGCTCGCCGACGAGAACAAAGGCCTCAAGGCCCAGCTTGCCGCGGCGCGGGAAAAGGAGATCGACGCCGAGATCGACGCGCTCCTTCAGGCCGGGAAGGTCATCGCGTCCGATGACAACAAGGCCGACATCAAGGCGCTTCTTTCGGCCGAGGGGGCGGGAGCGGGCGTCATCCATCTCTCGCGCAAGGGCGCGGACGGGAAGGAAACGGCGGTCGCCGAGTCGCCCGCGGCGGTCTTCAGGCGGGTTCTTTCGACGATACCCGATGGCGCGGTCGTCAATCTCGCGCACCTTACTCGCGCCGCCAGGGGCCGCCCCGAGAGCCGCGAGGAAGAGGCGAAGGGGGAGGCGAAGAAGAACCTCGCGGCGGCCGGGATAAAGCCCCGCGAGTAAAGGCACGCGGCGCCCGGCGCAAGCAGGGTTGTACGGGCATGGTTTTACGGGACAAATGAAAAGGAGACTGTAGATGGGAAGGCCAGGAGTTGAAACGAAAACCGTAACGCCGAGGGAGTTTCTCCTCTCGGATCACAAGA
>DATKZW010000574.1:0-8980 GCA_035527775.1 Sumerlaeia bacterium
ATAACCTTGAGAACCCGACCGCGCGTCACAGTCCTTGCGAATTGCGGCGCTACTCCTCGCTGAATAGGTCCGGGTCCCCGCTTCGAGGACCGGGAAACGTTCTGCCGAGGCGCTCCCACGCGCGCCGCGAGGCCACCCGTCCCTGAGGCGTGCGATTCAGAAAGCCGATCTGAATGAGGAACGGTTCGAAGACTTCCTCGACGGTCTCGGGGTCCTCGTTGATGGCGACGGCGAGGGATTTCAGTCCGACGGGGCCGCCGTCGAAATTGTCGATCAGCTTCGCGAGGAGGTGGCGGTCCATTTCGTCGAGTCCGAGCTCGTCGACCTGGAGGAGTTCCATCGCCGCGCGGGCCACCTCGAGCGTGATGACGCCGTCTGCTCGGACTTGCGCGTAGTCGCGCGCGCGGGCGAGCAACCGGTTTCCGACGCGGGGGGTTCGGCGCGACCGCTGGGCGATCTCCCAAGCGCCGCCTTCCTCGAGCTCCACCTGCAACACTTCGGCCGACCGCACGAGAATCTGCATGATCTCCTTCGGCTCGTAAAACTGGAGACGGTGCGTGATCGGGAACCGGTCGCGCAGAGGCGAGGTCAGCATGCCGGTGCGGGTCGTCGCTCCGACCAGCGTGAAGGGCTGAAGCGGGATCTGAATCGAGCGGCCGTGGGGGCCTTGGTCGACCACGATGTCGATCAGGAAATCCTCCATGGCGGGATAAAGCGACTCCTCGACGACGCGGCTCATGCGGTGGATCTCGTCGATGAACAGAACGTCGCCCTTGTCCAGGTTGGTGAGCATGCCGGCGAGGTCCCCCTTCTTCTCGAGGACCGGCCCGGCGGTGATATGGATCTTGACGCCCATCTCGTGGGCAATGATGTGAGCGAGGGTAGTTTTGCCGAGGCCGGGCGGGCCGTAGAGAAGGACGTGGTCGAGCGCCTCGCCGCGCCGCCGGGCGGCCTCGATGGCCAGAAGCAGTTGCTCGACGACGCGCGTCTGGCCGGTGAACTCGCTGATGGCGTGCGGACGAAGCGTCCGCTCCAGACGGAGGTCCTCGACGTCGCGCTCGGGAGCGACGGGGCGTCTTGCCTTCTCGGAGGCAGAGGCCCGCGGGGCGCCGGTGAAGGGGGGTTGTTCAGGATCTGGACTCAACGGAGGTGTCATTGCTTCATGGTTTGGAGATCGGGCGATCAAGAACGGCAGCCGGAGAATGCGCCGGGGATCGGGAATCGGCGATCCGGCAAAGGGGACAAGCGATTATGGCCGGCTTCCTCCTGGCTGTCGCGTGGACTTGAGGTCGTCGTCGGACGGAACCGGGCCGCCGATTCCGGTCTGAGCATATCTCGACGGAATGGCCCCGGCAATACGTAAATGAGTCCATGGGTGCGAGGGCCGCGTCCCGCGAATTCGCCAGAGACTGCCGCTTGGCGCGCAAGGGGAGCGCCGAGTTCTCGTCAGCCAAGCGTCTGGAGTTCAGGCGATTCGGCCGCTTGAACTGCCAGACTCCAGTGTTTTGCCGCGCGGCGGGCGAAGAACTCAGGATCCCCTTCGGGAGGACGACCGCCGAGCGCGCGCCGCCGTTTGCGGACAGCGGCCGCCGCCTTGTCGAGGTGGTACCAGACGCGCAGGTAAGGCCAGAGGGCGCGGAAGTGCTCCACGCGCGCGGCGGGCCGTTTCCGCAAGTAGAGATCGAGCAGTCGACGGGTCCGTTGCGCATTCCGGCCGGCGCTCCCGTTGAAGAATCCGACGAAATCCCACGGCCAGAGTCCATAGTGCGCCGTGCCGAAATCCAGCAAGGCGATGGAGTCTGAGCCGTCGGAGCGGATGAGAAGATTGCGCGCCTGCAGATCGCCATGGACAAGCGCGTAAGGCGCGCCGCAGTCCAACTCTGGGCGTCGGTCTTCGAGGATCCCCTTCACGGCGCGCCACTCCGCTTCCTCCGGCGCGACGCAGTCGCTTTCGCGGAGAGCGTGAAGCGCCTGGCGCTCCCGAGCGACAAAGAAGTCGTCGAGAAAGGGCGCGCGCGCTCGGCGCCGGCGCCAGGGGCGACCCGGACGGGGAGCGGACTCGTCGTGAAGACGCGACAGGATGTCGGCCATTTTCTCGAGATACGGCGAGTCGGCGGGGTCGAAGTCCCCGGGCTCGGGATGGCGCCCACCGACCCACTCCTCGACGACGACGTCGAAGCCGTGGCGCCCGAGGGTGCGCAGACTCGAATCGGCGAAGACGAGGCGCGGCACGTCCAGACCGGCCTTGCGAAGCAACTGCGAAACGACGCCGTGTTCGCGGCTTTTCTCTTTTCCAAGGGTCCGCGGGAAGCACCGGGCCACAAGGGGCTCAGCGGAATCCCGCTCGATCTTGCGCACGATCGGATTTGAGCCCCTTCCCACGGGAACGATGCGGAAGCCCTCCTCGCACGGGGACGGAATGAGACGACGCCCCGCAATCTCTTCCCTCAGGTAGGTCTCGAACCGCTCCGGCCTTTCAGCGGCGGGTTCGGGCGCCCCGGCCCAGAGGTTGAAGTGGCGCAGGAGGAGTCCTCGGATAAGAGCAAAGGAATGAGGCAACGGCGGTCGGGACATGAAAGATGCTTCCGCCGGGCTGCGCCCGGGCGACGCCACGGGCGCCTGTAGACTGGCCGGCTGGCCCCGAGGGCGTCCGGGCGTCAACGCACAAAGAGCCGCGCTTGGTGGAGCCGGCAGGCGCGACTCAAAGACTCGACCAGCTCCTTGCGGCTCGCAGAGGCGGCCAGAAGAAGATCCGCGCCGGCCTCCACGGCCTTCCTCGCCTTCTCTTCGCCCCCCGTCTCGGCGATCACGATGAGATCCGCTCGTTCGGTCCGCAGCGGCTCGATCCCCCTCAGTATCGAGCCCTGCGCGTGCGAATCGCAGACAATCAGGACCCTGAAATCCTCTCGCCGCGCTTCCCGAGCCACGGCGCGACGGTCGAGACATTTGGCGACGAGGTATCCTTCTTCGACCAGAAGCGTCTCGAACCGGCGAAGACGCTGTTCGGGTGAACCCGTGATGAGGACTTTGGGCGCAGGGGACTCCAGGCTCTCGGGCGCCCTTCGGAGTCCCCGGGCGCAAAGGGCGCACTCCACGGCGAGGCGCAGATCCGTAGCGGTCGCCGGCGCCCGCAGAGTCATGTCTATCTCAGGGGCGCATACCAAGGCGCCAAAACCCCGTTCCCCAGCAGTGGCGAGGGCGAGGAGCGCGGTATCGGGGAAGCGTTCGACGACCTGCGCGAGCCATGGCGGATCCCCGTCCGCGAGGACGGAGACGGGAAAAACGACCGCGTTCGTCTCGCCGTGAGCAATCTCCTGAGCAATCCTGTGTTCACTCCGGAGCTTGCGGACAACGTAGCCTTCCTGGCTCAGATTACGAAACGTCGTCTCTGCTCCCTTACCCAAACCGACCTGGACAATCCGGATGCGGGACGGGCTCTCAAAGCGCGCGCAGACGGAGCGAAGCAGGTCAATCTCGCGGCGCTCGCGGGAGACGTCCTCCTCACCCACGGTTCGGCAGCGGATCTCGAACGAAGGCCGTTCGGAATCGCTCCGCTCGGAAACGCGTGTAACTTCGACGAAGAAAGGTCGCCGTTCCCCGGGGACCTCGGAGACCTCCAAGCCGAGCAACCAGCCGGGTGACATCGGGGCGGAACTGAGGAATCGGCATCCGCCGCTGCTGATGTCAATCACTTGCACCGGCTGCTTGGCGGCGTCCTTCGGCTGCTCCGACGAGGCATCCCAACACGCGCCGGCCAGCTGCACGCGACGCCGTCCCTCCGAGCGGCGCTCGCGCATGGCGATATGGGGTCGTCTGCCCTGATCGACGGGGCTGTACTCCCCTATTGAAGACAGGAGATGCCGCAGCCGCCTTTGCCCTTGGCGCAGCCGATCCGGGTCCAAACCGGCTAGGGATCCCTTGGAACGAGGAATGACGACGGTCATGACTGGATCTCCCCTTTACGGCGACATTCTATGGAATCTCCTTGATGAAAGGCAAGAGCCAACCTATAGTGCCCCCGTTTCGGTCCTCAGCGCGATCCGCTCGCGCGCAAACCCTCCTCAGAGGCTGGGACCGTCGTTTACTCCTATGACTTCCTCCCCGGAATCGAGACCGCAGCGGAGCGAGACACAGGGCGCCTCGGCAAAGACCGCGTCTTCCTGTGCTTCCCTCTCCACCCGGATCAGGGACACCGCGGCGGCGGCCCTCCTTTTCCTGATCGTGCTTCTGGTTTGGAGCAGGCCAGCCCGATGGGCGGGCGGGCCGCGGGAATTGGGCCGGGCCGTCCTGAGCGCCGCTGACTCGGACCTGACGCTCCATGCGCTCCCTCTTCGGACCTTCCTGTTCAGTTCCCTCCGCGCAGGCGAGGGGCTTCCCCTCTGGAATCCCTGGTGGATGGGCGGAATGCCGGTCGTGGAGACCCTCCAGGCGGCCGTGTTCTACCCCCCCGTTTGGCTGCACGCCATCCTCCCGCACGCTCTGGCCGCGAATCTCCTGCAACTCGGACACATCTGGGCGGCGGCCATGGCCATGTGGTTGTTTCTGAGAACCTTGCCTGTCCGCCCAAGCGGCGCCTGTGTCGGAGGTCTGATTTACGCGTTTTCCGGCTTCCCCGTGCTCCGAGTGTACGGCGGCCACGTGAACTTTCTGTTCGCCATGGTCTGGATCCCCTTGGCCGCCGCCGCCTTGGTTCGTGTGATGGCAGGCAGCGGGTGGAGGACCGTGGCCTGGGGCGGGGCGTGCTGTGGTCTGTTGCTGCTGTGCGGCTGCCCCCAAATGAGCCTGATGGGGGCGTTGATACTGGGGGCGCTAGCAATGGTCTTGCTCTTCGCAAAGCCGAGTTGTCCGGATGATCGTGGAGAAGGCGCGGAAGACACACGCTTGCCCTGGCGGGGCTTGGCGCTTGCCATCGGCATGGGGCTTCTTGGCGCCGGTTTGGGGGCGGCCCAGTGGTTGCCGGCCTGGGCGTATCTTCCCCTTACAATCCGAACCGCCTGGCTCGATCCTCAGTTCCATTCGGATTTGGCGCTCGAATCCCGTCATCTCCTGGGATTGACTTTCCCGCGCCTCTTCGGACCGGTCTGGCGCGGGACCCCTTGGGCGGATTGGGAACGACTCGCGCCGCTCGGGACGGTGGCGCTGGTTTTGGGAGGCGTGGCCCTTGCCTCCGCGGGTCTTGGCCCCTTCCGGAAGCGAGGGCGGGCCGAGACCCCTTCGTTTCGCGGCGCTGACCTTGGGCGCTCCCACGCCGGACTGGGGATCGACGGTCGGCTCGTATGGTTCATGGGCGGACTGTGGGTGATCTTCCTGGTTCTCGCCTTCGGCTCGAATCTCCCTCCGTATGCGCTTGCTCAGAAGGCCATTCCCCTGCTGCAGTACTTCCGCAGACCGGGCCGGTTTCTCTTCGGCGTCTGTTTTGCCGGCTCCGTTTTGGCGGCGTGCGGCGGCCACGCCCTTGAAGTCATGCCGGCCGGGCTGCGTCTGCGCGTGGCCAAGACGGTGGGGCTTATTTCGGCGGCAATGGCGGTAGGGTGCGTTCTTCTTTTCTATCCTGCGGGCCATGACGGCGATCACTGGAAGTGGTGGACGGCCCCTCGCCTTGAATACGCGAAGGAAGTCTCTCCTCTTTTCAGTGGGGATGAGGCCTCCTCACGAGAGAGTCTGTCCGGCTGGCGCGCCGCGCAGTTTCGCGAAATGCGCCATGACGTCGCGAAGAGTGTGGCGCTTCTGGCGTTTGCCGCCCTCGTGCTCGCCGCCTCGACTCGGTTTCGGATCATGGCCAAAGCCCTTGGCCCTTCTCTCGCGCTTCTGGTGGCCGTGGACCTCCTGGACTACGCGATTCCGCTGGCCCCGCAACCCCAGGCCAAGGCCGCTCTCTGGGAAGGAGATCTCGGAGAGGAACTTCGAGAAAGAACTCGCAGCCAGTGGCGGGTGGCCGTTAACCGTCGCGAGAAGGACCTCAATCTCGCGTGCGTCGCGGGGGTGCGAGGGGCAGGCGCTTACGAACCCGCAGCGCCGGGCGATCTGCTGCGTCTCTGGCGCCTCGACCAGGGAAAGGACGCGGACTATCCAGAAGACTTCCTCACCATCACAAAGCGAACCCCGTTCCTCAATCGATGGTCCGTTCGGTGGGGCCTTTTCTCCCCCGGACTCTTGCCGTCCGAGGGGGAAGGTTGGGCGCCCCGCGGGACCATCTCGGGCGATCATCTCTTCGAAAACCCCGACGCCTTGCCGCGGGCCCGGTTCTGCGCGGAGGCCCGCGAGGCGACTTCGGCCGAGGAAGCGCTCCTGCAGATTCACCGAATGGAGCCCCCCGACCAGGGGGTGGTCTTCCTTTCCAGCCAGGACCTGGCCCGGGCGAGCCGCTCTCCTGCCTCTTCCCAGAACCACGGCTCCGTCCCCCGCCCTTGGCTCGAAGTGTCCGTCGTTGAAGACCGGCCCGAGCAGGTGCGCCTGAGAGGAAGTTTCCCCTCCGCCGGCTACGTCGTCCTCGCCGATACGGCCCTGCCAGGGTGGAGAGCCTTCGTGGACGGGCAGGAAACCCCCATCCTGCGCGCGGATGGCGTGATGCGCGCCGTCACTGTCGGGGAAGGCGCCCACGAGGTCGTCTTCGCTTACCGCGGGACGCTTGCCGCCCGGATCGGGAGAGGAGTGAGTCTGATGGCCCTGACGCTTTTTCTTCTTTTGACCTTGGGGGCGTGGCGCTATAATGGTCGCGGCAGGAGGGAAGACGGGAACCCGCAACGGTGAAAGAGAGTGATGCCATGAGGCCTGCGAGGACCTTCGGCTTGTTGGTCGTGCTTTCCGTCGTTGCCTCGTGCATCCTGTGCTGCGGTCGTGGGGAGGAACGGCCCGCCGCCCGCGGGTCCTCGGCCGTCCACTCCCCAACTCCCCAACCAAACTCGTCCGAAAGCGTCCCAGCGGACTCGCCTCCCAACGAGGGGGCGCCTGAGCCGCTGGTTGTTTTCGACCCGAAGCTTCTGCTCCATCCGGCGGACTCAAGTGATCTCCTGGTGGAAATGCCGCCCGTGCAGGTGGATCTGCGCGACCGACGACGTTCGGTCCTTGTCGAGGTCGTTGTGGAATGCGCCGACGAGAAGACCCGCGAGGAGATCGAGAAGAAGAAGAAGCGCCTGGGGCAGACCATTGTCAGCGCTTTCAGCGACAAGGACTCGACACTCGTCAAGTCGGCCGCCGGCAAACTGGGAATCCAGGACGAAATCGTCTGGCGCCTCCGCGAGAGCCCGTTGCTGAGACATCAGGCGGTGAAGCAAGTGTACTTCAAAACCTACGAGGTAAAGGCGCGGTAGAACCTTCGTCCGGGCGGAGGAACAGGGCCGCCCGGCTTTGGCGCCTCCCCTGCAGATCCCGTCCGATAGGCCGCCGGATGCCGCGATTGTCTTGAGCCAGCAACATCCCGAGATCCCCAAGCCGATCGACTTCCTGGGCTGCCCTTTGCATCCCGTCACTACGGCGCAGGTAATGCGCATCATCCTGGCGCGAGCTGCGTCCCCAGAGGGGGCGCCTTTGCGAGTTGCCTACCTCAACGCCCACTGCTCGAACGTTGCCGCGGAGAACGCGGGCTATCGCCAGTCCCTGAACCGGTGCGATCTCGTCTACGCAGACGGCCAGGCAGTCGTGTGGGGTGCTCGTTTCCTGGGCGCTCCCGTCCCGGAGCGAGTGAACGCCGGAGACTTCATCCTGGACTTGTGCCGGGCCGCATCCCGAGCGGGCGTGAGCCTGTTCTTGCTTGGTTGCGCGGAGGGTCTGGCGGAGAAAGCTGCCCGCGCCTGGACGCAGCAGACGCCGGGGCTTTCGATAGCAGGGACCCACCATGGTTTCTTCGGGGAATGCGACGAGGAAGTCGTCGCAGACGGGATCCGTACGGCTCGGCCCGACATTCTGCTCGTGGGAATGAGCGTCCCCCGGCAAGAGGAATGGATGGATCGTTGGGCCGAACGGCTCGGAGTCCCCGTCATCTGGTGCGTGGGCGCCTTGTTCGAGTACTACGCCGGCGTCCGACCGAGAGCTCCTCGGTGGATGCGCCGAGCCGGTTTGGAATGGCTTTTCCGCCTGGCCTTGGAGCCCGGCCGTCTTTGGCGACGTTATTTGGTCGGGAACCTCGCTTTCCTGCGTCGCGTTCTGACTGGGCGGAAACGCCGGATCTAGAACGCCGTGCGAAGAGAACGCTTCCTTGCCGTTCAAGAAACACAAGACAGCCGCCAAAAGGCCACACGTCCACGATTCGGCCTTGACTTTGTCGGTAGTTTGCGGCGATAAGAAAGACGATGTGTGGATGCTCTGGGGTGGAATCCAGGCAAGCCCCATGCCCAGGCCAGAAAGCAGTCAGATTCCAACCGTAGAGAGCCAGCAGCAGAGCGCGAAAGCTTTTCAGGAACGCCCCAATGGGGCGAAGCCATTCGAGTTGGCCTGCGGGAGTCAAAGGAGACCGTCATGCTGTCCTTCCGAACATTCTCCCCAATTTCGCCTCGCGGACGTTCCGGGATTCTGCGACCTCTGGCGACATGTCTGGTGAGTCTCACGCTTCTTGCCGGCAACGGGCTGGCTTTTGGCGCGATCCACGTGGATGGCCGCGTCACGGCCAGCGGCGACGGAACCAGCTGGGGCCAGGCAATGAAAACGGTCGGCGAGGCCCTCACCGCCGCTTCGGCAGACGCCGAGATCTGGGTCGCCGCAGGCACGTATGTTGAATCCGTCACGATGAAGAGCCAGGTGGCGCTCTACGGCGGATTCAACGGAACGGAGACGCTGCTGTCGAACCGCAGCTCAGCCATGCGGCTGACGGTGATCGCCTCGGGCAGCGTCGGCGCGGGCTTCGAGGCGAACCGCACCGTCTACATGAACGACATCTCGTCCGCCACGATCGACGGTTTCACAATCACGGGCGGCTGGGGCGCGACCGGCTACACGGGCGGAATATCCTGCGTTAATGTGGGCAACACGAACACGATCTCCCACT
>DATKZW010000575.1:0-3703 GCA_035527775.1 Sumerlaeia bacterium
TCGCTGTCGGTCGATGTCTGGAAGATCGCCCCCCGCTTCTCCATCTCCCGGCGCAGCTCGTCGGCGTTCGTCAGGTTGCCGTTGTGCGCGATGGCCAGCGAGCCGCCGTGATACTTGGCCACAAGCGGCTGGGCGTTGTGCGGGTGGGTCGATCCGGTCGTCGAGTACCGCACGTGCCCGATCGCCATGTGGCCGGGCATCCCCTCGAGATCCGCCTCGCCGAAGACATCGGCCACGAGTCCGGACGCCTTGTGGAGCCTCACGCGCCGACCGTCGCTGGCCGCGATCCCCGCGCTTTCCTGCCCGCGATGCTGCAGGGCGTAAAGCGCAAGATAGGCCAGTTTGGCCGCCTCCGGCGCGTTGAAAACCCCAACGACGCCGCACTTTTCCCCGGATCGTTCCTTCGTCGCCGCCAAAGCCCCAACCTCCCCTTCTCACGCGCTTCCGCGAACCTCAGAGGGCGCGCGAAAAGCGCGGTTGGATAATATGGCGCCGGCGCCCTCGCCGGTGAAACCCATGAAAAAAGGCGAGGGAACCTACGCAGTTGTGGACAGACCTACGCACATGACAGATGAAGGCGGCTGTTCCACGCTTTTCGCAAGCCCTCTCAGAGCCATCCGCACCGCCTTGCCGCGAGGCGTTTGCGCGCGAGGGCTGGACGCCCCGCCACGTCGCCGCGGTCTGCCATAGGCCCGTCGATCCCTACATACACAAAAGCCGTCTTTTCGCCAAGGGATCATTTCAGAGTTGCAATGGCGCGGATTGTCCGGGTTCAGCCGCTTTGCGCCCGTCTCCGCCGTCCGTCCGACCAAGGCGGAGTTCGCAGCGAAGAGAGGCCAAGAACCCGGGTTTTTTCGGCGAAAGGAGAGACGGGAGCCTCTTCATCCGGCCAAAACGGTTGACATGGACGAGGGGGAGGAGGATGAGATCCGGGTCAGAGCAGTGGGAATCGTCGCGCGGGAGGCGCTGTCATGTCCGAAGCAAGGAAAACGAAACAAGAGCTCATTGCCGAGGTGGAAGATCTTCGACGGAGAATCGCCCGGCTGGAGGAAGCGGAGAAGGATCTGCAAGGAAGCGAAGAGCGTTTCCGCAGGATCTTCGAGGATGGGCCGCTGGGGATGGCGATCATTGACCAGGAGCTTCGTTTGGCGAAGGTCAATCCCCGACTTTGCGAAATGCTTGGCTACAAGGAGGAGGAACTGACGGGGCTGCAGTTTCCTGCCATCACACACCCGGAGGACATTGACAAGGACGTCGAACTCGCGCGACGGGCGTTCGACGGGGAGGTCCCCCCCTATACGATTCAGAAACGTTTCATCAGGAAGAACAAGGAAATCCTTCACGCCGCGCTGACGGCTTCCGTAATTCGCGACGGCAACGGAAGGCCCCTGTATGGGCTGGGGATGATCGAAGATATCACCGAGCAGAAACGGAGGGAGGAGGAGTGCGAGGTCTTGCACAGGCTGACGCGCAGCCTTTCGGGATGCCGGGACGTCAACGAGGTGGCCGGGACCGTGGCGCGGGAATCAAGGCGTGTTTTCGGGCACGACGCTTTCTCGATTCTCAGCGTAAACCCCAGCGCCGGGATACCTCGGACCCTTTACAATGAAGACACTCCCCGAGGGGCAAGGGAGCCCCACGAGGCGCCGACAAGACCGGGCGGGGCGGTCAGTGAGGAAGTTGACCGCGCGCTCAGCGAGCCGCTGCTGATTAACCGCCCCGAGGAGCCCGCGCAAACGGAGTTTGTCGCTTTTGGCGACGAGTCCCGGCTCTCCCGTTCCTTGATGTTCTCCCCGATTCGTCGAGGGGATCGAACCGTGGGTCACGTCACAGCGCAGAGCTATACGCCCGGCCGATATGGGGAAAGAGACCTCAGATTTTTTTCTGCGTTCGCCGATCAGTGCGCTGCCGCGCTCGCGAGAGCGCAGGCCGAGGAGGAGCGGCGCGAGATGGAGAGGCGAGTTCAGTACGCCCAGAAACTGGAAAGCCTCGGCGTTTTGGCGGGAGGCATTGCCCACGATTTCAACAACCTTTTGATGGCCATTCTCGGCAACGCCGACCTTGCCCTCATGGACCTCTCTCCTCTTTCCCCTGCACGGCAAGGCATCGAGGAGATCCGGAAAGCCGGACACCGAGCCGCGGACCTCGCCCGGCAGATGCTGGCGTACTCGGGTCAAGGCAGGTTTGTGATTGAGATTCTCGACCTGAGCGGTCTCGTCGAGGAGATGGGGCGCCTCCTGGGGGCCTTGATCTCCAGGAAGGCACTCCTGAAGTGCGATTTTGGCGAGAATCTCCCCCCCATCGAAGCGGACGCCGCCCAGATCAGCCAAGTCGCCATGAACCTCATCACGAACGCCTCGGAAGCCCTCGGAGAGGAACCAGGCGTCATTTCCGTGAGCACCGGCGCGATCGAGTGCAGCCGCGCCTTCCTTCGGGACGCTTACCTGGACGAGGATCTTGCCGAAGGAACCTACGTGTGTCTCGAGGTGACCGACACCGGGTGTGGAATGGACGAAGAGACCCAACAGAAGATCTTCGACCCGTTCTTCACGACAAAGTTCACGGGAAGAGGGCTGGGGATGGCGGCCGTCCTGGGCATCGTCCGCGGCCACAAGGGGGCGATCAAGGTTGAGAGCGCTCTCGGCAAGGGAACCACCGTCCGAGTCCTTTTTCCCGCCGCTGACCGGCCTGCCCCGGCTTCAAGGGTGGAATCCAACAAGCCGGCGGATCCGGCGAGACAAGGATCCATCCTGCCGGTTGACGACGAGGACGGGAAGTCTGACAATCGGCAAACGCATGTTGGAAAGAAGCGGCTTCCGCCTTCTGAGCGCCCGCGACGGACGAGAAGCCGCCGACGTCTTTGAGGAGCATGCCGAGGCCATCGTCTGCGTGATTCCGGATCTCACCATGCCCCGCTTCGCCCCCCCTCAGTTCCCGTTCCTGCTCGGGGTGGGTGTCGGGGTGAGGGGCTCGTAGAAGCTCGCCTCGCGATCGGAGAGGCGCCCCGCGCGCAGGGCGTCGTCTATTGCCCGAACGTCCAGGTCTCGGGCGCGCGAAGCGCCCTCGGATGCGACCGCCGACGCAGTCCCTCCTTCCCGCTCCAGAAGGTCAACGCGGGGCGGGTAGCTGATAAGCAGGCAAACAACTACGGCGGCCAGAACACCGGGAATCGCCCGGCGGCGCGAGGGGGCAAGCTCCGCTTGCGGACGGGGAAGGATCCGACACCGGTTGCAGCGCAGACACTCTCGGGGCTGCGCTGCGGTCGCCCCGAGATCGCACGCCCCGTAATCGGGCGTCCGGAACAGAGCGGTTCGACGCAGAAGGGCAAAGCGATTCCAGACCGAGAGAACGGCGCCTGCCGGACACAGATAAAGGCACCAGAACCGGGGTACGGCGAAAGTGGCCAAGAGAGCCGCCCCGCCTCCGAGCCAGAGGAGTTTCGGCTTGGAGGCCGCAAAAAAGGTCTGCAGCGGACTCCAGGCCAACCACTGGCGTCCTCCCCACGCCCCGGCCGCGTCGCAGGCAAGCCAGAATCCAGCCAGCGACAGCGCCGCCAGCACGTAGCGCAGAGACCGCAGGGCCTTGAGGCCGCCGCTCAGACGGAAACGGTTGGCGCCGCGCGGATCGCCGAGTCGGGCGGCGATTTCCTGAAGAGCCCCAAAGGGGCAGAGGTAGCCGCAGAAGACGCTCCCCCACAAAAGTG
>DATKZW010000576.1:0-2416 GCA_035527775.1 Sumerlaeia bacterium
CGAGGGGGCCGGCGCCGTGACGCTCGAGTCGGAGGAGTCGGCGCGCGCGCGCGGCGCGGATATTCTGGCCGAGATTCTCGGCTTCGACACGCTCGCCGACGGGGGCCACCTCGCGGAACCTCGGACGGAATCGATCCGGCGTTGTCTCTACAACGCCCTTGACAATTCCGGGGTGTCGGCCGATGCTGTGGACTACGTGAACGCGCATGGTACGGGGACCATCGCGGGGGATGCCGCCGAGGCCGAGGCCGTTCGCGACGTGTTCGGCGAAGGCAGCGTGCCGGTAAGCAGCCTGAAAGGACACATGGGCCACACGCTGGGCGCGAGCGGCGCGCTGGAACTGGTCGCGTCAATCGAAATGCTTAGGCGGGGCTGTCTGATCCCCACCCTGAACCTCGAAGAGTTGAGCGAGGACTGCAAAGGAGTCAACCACCTGCGCAACGGTGTTGAAAAGCGGCGGATCCGCTGTTTCGTGAAGAATAGTTTCGCCTTTGGCGGCATAAACACCGTTCTTGTGTTGAAGAGGTACGAAGCATGACGGAACCGGAACTGATGGATCGGGTGAAGAGGACGCTCGTGGATGAGTTCGAACTTGAGGAACCCGATCTTCACGCCCAGGCCAATCTCTATGAGGACCTGGGACTTGACAGCCTGGATAGCGTGGACCTCGTGGTGGCCCTGGAGAAAGAGTTCGATTTCAAAGTAGTTCGGGCCGTCGACGAGGAGAAGATCCGCGCCATCCGCACCGTGGGCGACATTTGTGGCTTCATCGTTCAGAAAATGAAACCGGTCGCCGTGCGGCCCGAGCAAGCGTAGATTGGGAACCGATCGGTTGCAGTGGAGACTCTTGCCGCACACAACCCGGAATCTTCACTGTCTTCTCGAGAAGCACTGTCTTCTCGAGAAGCCGCGCCTAGGGCCCTCGTTCTCTGCATCAACGCGGCGTTTCTGCCGTGCGTCATGCTTTTGACTTGTCTCTATCTCGTCTGTTTCACCGTCCCTTTCCTCGTTTCCTTCGTTGCTGCGGGACGCGGCGACTTCGAAGACGCCATGCGGATCCATAACTGCCTCTTCGGGCGCTACGTCCTTTTCTTCGCCCGCCCTCTCGTGCGCGTCCGATGCTCCGGGTTGGGGAAAGTCCCCCGCGAGGGGCCCGTAGTCCTGGTCTTCAACCATCGCTGCTACGCCGACGTGTTCTTCACCTCGCTGCAGCCGCGCGCGAACACGAACATCGCCGTTCGCGCCTGGCCTTTCCGGCTGCCTGTCCTGGGCCGTTTTATGCGCGGCGCGGGGTACATTGATTTCGAGACGACGTCCATGGACGAGATCCTGGAGAAGACGCGCGACCAAGCGAAGCGCGGCGTTTCCTTTCTCTTTTTCCCCGAGGGACATCGCAGCCGCGACGGCCAGCTGCAGCCTTTCCGCTCCGGCGCGTTTCGGCTGGCCGCGGAGCACGGCTTGCCGGTCGTCCCGATCTGTCTGGCCGGCACGGAGAAAATGGTCCCTTTCGGCGCGTTCATGATCCGCCCGGCGCGCGTCGATCTGGACGTCCTGACGCCCCTCTACCCCGCCGATTTCCCCGAGGAAAGACGGGCGCTCAGGATGCGGCGAGAGACGGAGCGGATGTTCCGCCGTTATCTTGGCGAGATGAACGGCTCGGAGTCGAAAGGGGAAGATGACGACGACGCGGCTTCGGCGGCTTCGCCGGGAGGAGAAGGGGCCGATGGGTCGCACGAAGATTGATAAGATTCAGATGCCTTTGATTGCGGATTGCCCCGTCCAGCGATTCGCCGACCTTGAGTTCCGCTCGGCGGAGGAGATCGCCGCGGTTCAGAACGATCTTCTCGCGGAACACGTCCGCTACGCCGGCCGGTCCTCGCCCTTCTACAGGAACCTCTTTGAGCGAAGCGAGTTCGATCCGGGATCGGTGAAGAGCGCGGACGACCTGGCCCGTCTGCCCTGCACGGACAAATCCGACCTCACCGCGCGCGGCGCCGATTTCCTGGCCGTCTCCCCGGATGAGATTGTCGACGTGTGTCTGACGTCGGCCACGACGGGAGATTCCCCGTCAGCCTTGCTGCAGACCCAGGGGGATCTCGCGCGTCTCGCCTACAACGAAGAGGCCGCCTTCCGCATGCTGGGCGTCGGGCACGGCGACGCGATGTTGGTCGTGGCCGCTCTGGACCGTTGCTTCATGGCGGGACTCGCGTACTACCTGGGAGGCCTGAAAGTCGGAGCGCGCATGGTGCGCGCGGGTTCCGGAAACCCCATCCAACAATGGCAGATCCTTAAGGCAACGGGCGCGAACGTCCTGGTTGGGGTGCCTTCCCTGATGTGGAAGATCGGTCAAGCCGCCCGCGAGAGCGGCGGGAATCCCGCCGCAATGCGGGTGCGCATGATGGCGGCCATCGGCGAA
>DATKZW010000577.1:0-5785 GCA_035527775.1 Sumerlaeia bacterium
CAGCACGCCGTATTCGAATTGGCTGATAGGGGCGTTCATGATGACGTAGCCGCGGTCGTCCTTGTTCGGGATCGGGTCGCGCCAGTCCACGCCCTCGTTGCATCCGGCGTAGTCGATCCGCCACTGGAAATTCGGGCTGTACAGATGGCGAAGATTCACGTTGCAGTACGGGCTGATGTCCACGGGCGCCAGTCTGCGTCCGAAGTCGGCTCGTTGGGGTTCCTCCCCGGTCGCCCAACTGACGGCGGCGCCGGACTGCGTCTGTCCCTCGAACTCGAGAAGAAACGGCACGGTTCCCGGCGAAAGACGCTCCCAGATCTCTTCTAGCGAAACCGTCGCAGCGCTAGTTCCTCTTGGCGGGACGCGGAGTTGTTCTTCCAAGGTCCCGCCGGCGACGGAGATTCGAACGGCCCCCGCCATAGGCGACGCCGTGTTGTTGCGGACTTCCACGATCAGTTTCCTGTTCTTCGCGTCCATCCTGGGGGAAGCGATCGCAGGCCCTCCTTCGTTAAACGCCGGGATAACGGTCTCGACGATTTCCCACGGTCGGCGCGCTTCCAGGTCGAGCGGATGGAGCCACGTCGTTTCGCCCGCCCGAAGCTCGAGGAACAGCGTGAACTTCCCCGTCTCGGTCGGAACGAAGGAAACGGAAGTCCTGTTCTCCCCGTCTTTGCGGATGGTCAGGTCCTTGGTCTTCTCCTGCGGATCGCGCGCTTGCGCCACTTCCGCGTCTGAGACGGTGAATCGCGTTTGCTGATTCAGAAGAACGAGAAGATCCCCTGAAACCGCAGGCTCCCGCCCTCCGAGGCGCACGACGAAATCCTGCTCGCGTCCGGCGGGAGACTCGATAACGACGCGGCAGCAATTCACGCCCGGTTCCAGCGAGTAAGGCGCGGGCTGACCGTTCAGAGTCGCGCCCTCAATCGAGCGCGTCACGGGGAGTTCGGCCCGCACTCTTCGATCCGCCGGAGTCGCGACGTGCAAAGAAACCGCATTGTCTCCCTTCGAGTACCGGTAAGACACACTGTCGAGCTCGATCTCGGCCTCGGGCCAGTCGCTGAGGAGGCTCGGCCGCAGCGCCAATAGGTTCTCGGCGAGAGAGGGCTTTACCCCGAACATGCCGTCCACGACCGCCCAGATGAAGAGCGTGTCCATCTCCTGGGAGTGGCTGCCGGTGGCGTGGTAGAGGGCGGCGTTCGACCCGGTGTAGGCGCTTTCGTAAATGGTTTTCATGGCGGGCCAGAAATTGTCGACGTCGCCCGTCGCGCAGGCCGACGCGATGCTGGCGGCCGTGTCGCCGTTCGCCACGTAGTGGTGGCTCCACATGATGGGCCACCAGATGTTGTTGAACTCGCCCACGACGCCGGGGCTCTCTTCCAGCCAGAGATGGTCGCGCACGTAGCGCATGGCCATGTAGTTGCGCATCGGATCGCCCAAGCCGCGCCAAATGTGATAGTTCTCCTCGTGGTTGGCCGGTCGGGGGCGCAGGTCGCCGTTCCATTCCGCCGAGCACCACGCGCCGATCTCCTTGTTCCAGAGATGCTTGTTGAAGGCGTCTTCGCTTCGCTTCATGAGCAGGGCGTAGCGCTTGTCGAACTCCGGCGGGAACGGGCCCTGGATCGAGGAGCCGTGGCTGTCGTGGTCCTTGTCGCGGAGGACCGCGGCCATTTCGGCCCCGGCGCGCAGAGCGGCCCACCCCATTCCCGTTTGGAGCGCGCATTTGCCTCCCCGCGCGTACGTGTCGGCGTTCCACATTTCGTAGTAGCCGGTCATCAACCCGTCGCCGTCGGGATCGCTGGCATGGATCGCGTGTTCCAGCGCGCGGCGCACCGAGGGCCACATCGCGCGCAGGAAATCCTCGTCGCCGGTCCAGCGATAATGTTGCCAGACCTGATCGACGAAATAGAAATTCACCTCCTCGGCCCAGGGGCTGAGGGAGAAGGCGGGCATGAAGTAGCGCTGGCGCCCCTTTACGCACTGCGTGCCGGAGATGAACTTCAGCGAGCTCTCGACTTCCTCGCGGTACCCCGCGGCGATCATGCCGTAGTAGCCGCAGTTGATCTTCCCGTACTTGCAGTACGTCAGGCCGTGGATGAAGGACGGGTATTCGTACTGCATGCGCAGAAGCGCGGCGGTGCTGTTGACCACGTTGTCAAAGCGGGGGTCGGGAGTCTTGATCCGCACGCGCCGGCGCTGGCGGTCCCAGAATTCCCTCGATTCGGCCAACGCGCTTTCCGGATCGGCGCGGAGGGCGAGGAATTTCTTCTGCGGTTCCAGGCCCTTGCCGATCCAGTGATGGAACCACTGCTTTTTCATCTCCTCGACCCACTGCGGGTCGGGGAAGGGCCGGAACTCGAGGCGTTTGTGCGCGTCGGCGACCCCCTGCCGATCGTAATCGCTGTAGCCCCAGACGCAGACGAACCGGCTTCGGGCCGTCGCGTCGCCGTCATTGCCTGCCGACCGCGGTTTCGCCCGAAGCTTGGAAACGAGCAACGCCAAGGGCTGCTCGGCGTCGGCATTGAAGCCGGGCGAGTCTTGCTTCTCCTCGCCGACCCCGATCCTCGCGGGCTTCTCCTCCAGGCCCACAAAGACCTGCGTGTACTTCAAACCAGGCGTCGAAAGGCGCGCGCAGTCGTTCCGGATCTCAACCGAGTCCGGTTTGCCGCCGAGTTTGCCGAAGACCCACACAATCTGCGCTTCTTTAGGCTCTTCCCCCGTCAGCTTGGCCGTCGCGCCGAAACCGTAAACGCCAATGAAGGGACGCGCCTCGAGATCCAGGGCCACGCCGAGTTCCTTGTCCGAACACCTCCATCGTCCCGCGCCGGGCTCGAGGATCGCGTCGATCGAGTCGAAGAGATCGAGCCATTTCGTCTTTTCGCCGCAGGTCACCGCAATCCGCAACTGCCCCGCCACGCCGAGACCCGGCAACAAAGCGGGCTGCGCGTAAGCGCCCCTCGCCATGCGGAGCGCCATGGAGACCCGTGGCTTGTCCCCCACGTGCAGCCACCACGCGCCGGAAGTGACGATGTAGTTGAAAGCGCGGGGGCCGTTGTGTTTCCGGAACCCGCCGTCCCCCGTGGGTTCGTAGTCCCCCGGCTTCGCCAGTCGTCCGATCTCCCCGTACATGCTCCTGCCGGCGTTGAGATCCGGCACGATGGGGATGGAAGTGGGCTTCTGCGGCCCATGGGTGAAGGCGACTTCCATTGTGAGAGGCGTCTCCGTTTCGAATGGAATTGCGCAGCCCGCCAGGGCCACGGCCAGCATCATGCCCGAAATGCAACTGGGTTTCCGCATGATTCCTTGTCCTCCTGGGAAATGAAATCCTACGCTCGCCCGTGGCCGCCCACCGCCAAGGGGGAGAAACCTGCTCAGGTCTGCGGCTTGGGGTAAGTTTCGTCGCCGGCGCCACAAGGACGCGAGGGATTTCATTCGGATGGAGTCTTCCCATAGACGCCGAACTCGTGAATGGCGTCGAACATGGCCACGACGTTCTCGACGGGCGTTTCTTCGAGAATGGTGTCGTGGCTCGCGCCGGCGACGTAGCCGCCGCCGGGCATCATGATCTCGAGCGCTTCGCGCGTTTGCCGTCGCACCGTCTCGGGCGTTCCCTCGATGAGGACGTGATGGGAGTCGATGGCGCCGTTGAAGAGGATTCTGTCGCCGAATTCCTCCTTTAGCCTTCGGAGGTCCATCCCGCCGCAGCAGGGCTGGACGGCGTGGAGGCCGTCGAGTCCGGCGTCGATCAGCATCGGGATCAAGGGGTAGAAGCCGCCGCAGCAGTGCATCTGGACCTTCAGTCCGTAGTCGTGGCCGAGGCCGATAGTCCGTTTGATATGAGGCAAGACAAACCGCTCGAACAGCGCCGGGCTCAGGAGCGGCCCGGTCTGGCCGCCGAGATCGTTTCCGAAAAAGAACACGTCGATAACGTCGGACGCCGCGTCGAAAACGCGGGCGCTCGAAGCGACGTAGTAATCGACGATGTGCCCGAAGACGGCGTCCACGATCTCGGGCTCGGAGTACATCTTCAGGTACATGTTCTCCATGCCGAGGAGGTCGATGGCGTCATGCCAGAAGGGAGACCAATCGCCGCCGAGGATGGCATACTCGCCATGGTAGGACTCCGCTTCCCTCTTAATCTGCGAAACGTCCATCCATTCGGGATCGGGCCAGGCGTAATCGTGAACTTCGCGGAGCGTCGCGTTCTCGAGGGGGTGGCTCATGGGGTGGCCGTAGCCCAGGCCGTGGCGCTCGACGCCGAAGACGGTGCGGTAGGTCGCGCCCTCCGACAGCGGCGGCTCGGGTCCGCTGTACTTGGCGAAGACGCGCCGAAAATCGTCCCGGAAGCGCCGCCGCAGCCCTTCGTCGTCCAGATCGAGTTCCTTCTTGGCCTTCTCCCAGAATTCGACCGACGCCCCGCACCAGCATGGAACGCGGTCCGGTTCCTCGCGCTCGAAGGCCGCCAAGACTCTTTCTCTGGAATTCATTGTTTCCGCCTTCCGCTTCCCAGAAACACTCTGTCCTTCGAGGCCGGATTCCTCGCCTCTGCCTGAAACCGCAACATCAGGGAGAAGGCGGCGCGAAAGACGCGCCGCCGGGGCCCCCGCTTCCGCCGGGCTCACAGCACTTGACCCAGGAGCGCCGCGCTGCGCGTGTCGAGTTCCTCGCGCGGAGGAACACGGTAGCGGACCCCCTCGACGGTGGTGACGACCATCTCGCCGTTGGGCGCGTCGGCGATGTTGGCCCGGCGGCCCTTGACCATGAAGGTCTGCGGTCCCTTGTCCGTCTCGACGGTCCAAGTGTACACGCCGTACTTCCCGTCCAGACCCAGGATGCGGTGAATCCGCGGGACGAAGTAGCGGGCCCTCAGCTCCTCCTCAACCAGCTTGCGGTTAGCGGGGGACAGGCTGCGCAGCTCGCGGATGAAGCCGACGCGCGCCATCTTGCCGTCGCGAATCTCGATGTAGCGCTTCGGATCGGTGAAAGGGAAGGCGCAGACCGGATGCGCGCGCAAGACGCTGCGATCGTCGGCGATCGTCAGGCGCAGCGTCCCTCCCTGCGCGCGGAAGAAATGCAGGCGATCCGGATCGAGGAACTTCAGATCGAAGAACTCCTCGACGCTTGCGCCGGTCCCGGTCTGCTCAAGGATCTGGGATCCCGTTCTTCTATCCATCGACGACCACCACCTTCGACGTCTTCGAATGGAGCTTGACGAGCTTGTGGTACTCCCCCTTCATCCGCATGAGCTCCTCGTGCGTGCCGCTCTCGGCCACTTCCCCTTCCTTGAGGACGACGAGACGGTCTGCGTTTCGCAGAGTCGACAGGCGATGGGCGATGGCGAACGTCGTTCGCCCCTCGACGAGACGCGCCATCGCCTGTTGGATCTGATCTTCCGTCTCGACGTCGACCATGGCGGTCGCTTCGTCAAGGATCAGGATGCGGGGATCATGCAGGATCGCGCGCGCGATCATGAGCCGCTGCTTCTCGCCGCCCGAAAGTTGCACGCCTCGCTCGCCGATCTCGGCGTCGTACCCGTCCGGGTTTTTCATGATGAAATCGTGCGCGTTGGCGGCAAGCGCCGCCCGCAGCATTTCCTCGCGGTCCGCCGCGGGCTTGGCGTAGCCGATGTTCTCCCAGATGGGACCCGAGAAGAGCATCGGTTCCTGTGGGACGACGCCGATCTGACTGCGCAGGTCCTGCTGCTTGATGTTCCGGATGTCGACGCCGTCGATCTCAAGGGCCCCGTCGTCGCAGTTGTAGAAGCGCAAGAGGAGGTTGATCGACGTCG
>DATKZW010000578.1:0-7870 GCA_035527775.1 Sumerlaeia bacterium
TGCACTGGGTGTTGTAAGAGGCCGGGCTTAGGACCTCAAAACGGGCGTCCTTGTCCGCCCGCTCCAGTTTGTTCGTCAACAGAGCGTCTTCGTACCGTTTGCGGATCTCGGTGTACATGGCGGCCTGGATTCCCATTTCCCGCTTATACTGGGCTTTCTCGAGTTCCTTTGCGGGGATCTGCTGGATGCGCTCGGCCAGGGCCCGCGCCTTTTCTTCCAACTGCGCGCGCTCGGTCTCTTGGGCGGGGATCTCGAGGCTGAGCCCGCTGGCCTTCATTTCCAATTGGGCCAAGACGGGGTTGACCGATCTCTGCTCCTCTTTGAGGACCGGCCCCGCTCCTTCCTCCAACTGCTTCCTGAATCGCGCGATGTCCTCCTGCTTCTCGATGACCAAGGGGTGACTCGAGCTCTTATCGTCCATCAGAACCGCCAGTTCCGCCGAGGTCCGCGCGATCAGACTCTCGAGGCGCTTGGCCAGCTCCGAGCGCTCGGTCGTCTGCTGAGTCACGCGGAAAGGCGGCTCCTTCTCAATCTGGGCCAGGACGCCGTCGAGTTCGGCGCGCAGCGATTTCACTTTGATCTCCGCGTCGTTTTGGCGCTGCAGAAAATCGAGGAACTGGGCGATCAGGCCTTTGGGGCCTTTGGATTCCATGTCCAAGTAGTTGGCCTCCCGCAGCAGATCGCCGGAGCCGAGACTCACGTCTATGTCCATGCTGGCGAAGTCCTTCAAGACCCTCTCGGACTTCTCGAGTTGCTGCGTGTACTGATCCAGAAGCTCCTCGAGGATAACCAGCGTTTCGCCGATCTGGTTTTCGCGAACGTTGTTGAGCTCCTCCTGCAGTCTCTTTGTCAGATAGTCGACGATGACTTGGGCTTCCCTGGGATCTTTGCGCTCGGCGCGCACGAAAATGCTCCCGAGCGAAACGCCCATGTCGATCGTGCTCGCCAAGTCCCGGACCGCTTCATCGGTGTTCTTGCTGAGGTAGCGGAGGTTCTTGTCGCCCAGATCCCTCACCATCTTGTCAAGCCGGATTGGCGAGAGAATGCGGCGGCAAACGGAGTTGAAACGCTGATTCACGGTCGTAGTCACACTCAGCCCCTTGAGCAGGGGCTCATCCGTGTTGCGCTCGATGACCTGAATGTCCGCCTGCGATTCGTACCATTTGTCAGAGCGCTCGACCACAAGCCAAGCCAGAAGGCCCCCAAGAAACGTGCAAAGCAAGAACAGCCACTTGTTCTGGAAAACCATCTCCAGCAACTCGTGGACGCTGATCTGGTTGGGTTGCGCAGGCATAATTCCGATTCCCTAGAGCCGGAAGGCCGTTCGATTGGGTTCGGCCCTCCCGGCGATGGCGAGCAGGACCGGCGTTGCCCAATCCCCTTCAGGGCCACTGCCGGCTGACGCCGCTCCCGTAGTAGTAGGCATCCTCGTGACTCGGAGCGTCACGCTTCTTGCGCGCCTCATGGCGCACCGTGGGCAGGTCGTAGAACTCGGTGACCATGGAATCGTAGCCGAGGAGCACGGCAAAGGGTTGCAGCCACTGGCTGGCGTGCCAGACGAAAGCCGATGCAAAGGAACGCGGCACGACGACGATGTCGCCCGGCTTCAGCTCGTAGTTTTCCGTGAGGTCGCCGTCTAGCAAAATGCGCTTGAGATTGATCTTGCGGGCGTCGCTTTTATCGGGATTGGAGCTGACCAACCTGGCTCGCGCCAAGGCGGCCGTACGTTTCGGCCAGTTGGCGCGGACAACGGCCTCACGCACGTAAACGCGCTCGTCGCCCATCGGGTACTTGCCCGGTTCATTCACATCGCCGAGCACATAGAAGAAACGGCTCTCGGAGTCGGCCAATTCGACACTCACCTGCGGGGGCTGCAACACGTACGGCTTGATCGCCTCCGCCAACTTCCCCTCGACCTCGATCAGCGTCAGCCCCGCCACGCTCATGCGTTCGTAAGTCAGAGGGAGGGCAATCGCGCCCGTGGCATCCACCGTCACTTCGCCGCAGAACTCGGCGTGGCGCCAAACCATTAGACGCAACATGTCGCCCACGCCAACACGGTAGCGGTCCTCGCCCGTTTGGGGAGCGCCGGGATAAAGGTCGTGACGACGCCCCTCGAAGGGGACATGGGGAAGGCCCCGGCTGCAGCCCGCCAACGCCAGGGCCAGGGCAAGAGGTAGGAAGTGTCGCCTCATCGCAGCAGCTCCTTGGTTTCTCCGCAAAGCAGGCCGGCCGTGCCGGAAGTCCGGCTGCTTAAGTCATTGGAGTAGCGGTTTCGGGAACGCGAACGGGCCAAACGCTCAGCAGGATGTTGCCCGCGTTGCGGACGCGGCCTCCCGCTGCACGGTCCGGGCCCGGGCACTTGCCGCTGCTTCTTCTCCGGTCGCACACAGTGTCAAGACTTGCCGCACTCGCCGTCACCACGCAGCAAGCCACTCAGGAGTCAAGCAAATTGCAAGCCAAGTCTCGGTCACTTTGTTTCAAGGCAATCGAGATGCGTTTCAGGTCGACTCTTTCTCCTTTCCAGAGCGGAACACGCAGTCTGAGTGAGAGCCCGGTAATTACCACGCCCAGCGCGAGCCGCCGCGGGCGGCGACGCCAGTACGGGGAATTATACGCGAGCGGCCCCTGCCCTCCAAGCGAAAAATGAGGCTACTCGGAATAAAATCAGCCTTTTACGCTCCGCTCAGAATCGACTCTCTCGCCGTCAATTCGGACTCCCCCACGGAACGGAAACTCCCAAGGCAGGAAGCCGATGCCAGCGGCGGCGCCGTCGCGTCGATGATACCGAACGTCCGTGTTTCCGTGGGCTTCCGAAGAGGGGTCGCCCGAGAAGCCGTGTAGAAAGGACAGAACCTTCCACCGGCCCGAGGCGCCAGGTATGGCTCCTTGGGCGCAACGGCATCTCCATATCTTGTGCTCTGGGGCTGCGCGGCGGCCAGTTGGGCAAATCCTTCGCGGCGCGTTCGAAAAACGGAGCCTTCGCGGCTGGCCGAGCTACCTTGCCCGCCCACACGCAGTCAGGATCCTGAAGTGTCAAGACATCATCACGCCAGCGATGCGGCACAAGGCTGCGGGACGGCTGCAATCTGCCAACACTGGCCCGCACGGGCCGTTCTGGGCTCCTCACACCGCCAAAATCATGACGCGCCGGGGAAGATGATGGGATCTCTGTCCCTCGAACACAACGTGCGGACTCAGGCCGTTCGGGGAGCGGGGCCGAAGGCCGCCTTCCTTATCACTCTGGAAGGCCGTTGGCTCAGACGCAGGCTTCCGAGAGAGCGCCTGGAAGGCGCCGCTTCCGGGGATGGTAACGCTTTCATCCGGCAAAGATTTCCGCCGTCCCCTGTCGTGGAGTTGCCACCGGTTGGGGATGCCGGCACGGTCCAGACCCTTTGCAGCGCCGGCCGGGCTCAGCAAGCCGCGCAGGCAAAGGCTTGAGAGGGACAACAAACGGCTCAGAAAAAGGCGCTCAGGTTCCGGACCAGCAAGGGACTTGTCGCGCGGTACGGTTCGCCGTACCGCACGCCGGCCAGACCCCCGAAATGGCGGGCCCGGATCTCGATCTGCTCGAAGTACTCGGGGGAGCTGATATAAGTCTCCGTCCCCGGGTAGTCGGGGTTGTAGAGTTGGGACTCGTAGGCGCGCAGGGCTTGGATCTTTTGCGGGAAGGTCTCGGTCACGTCGACCACGAAGGAGGGGCTCTCGTCGGGAATCGTGTTGTTGAAGAAAAGCAGGCGGCTCGAAGGTCGGTGCGGCGGCTGCCCCGTCTCGATCTGATGGAGACCCGCATAGAAGAACGCGTCGGCGACGAGGACACTGCTTTTGCGATGGTCGGGATGGCGGTCGTGGGGATGATGGTGCAGGACGACGCGCGGTCGCCATTGCCGCAACGCGCGGACAACCTCGAGACGGTTCGCCGGGCTGTTTTCGAGCAGCGTATCTCCCAGGTCCAGGATCATCACGCGCTCGGGTCCGAGGCCCAAACGTCGCGCCGCCTCGAAGGCCTCCTGCCGTCTTTCTTCGGCGTTTCCCCGCGTCGCGCACTCGCCGCGAGTCATGTGAACGATCCCGACGTCGCGTCCTTGCCTGACACTCAAAGCCAGCAGCCCGCCGGCCAGAATCTCCACATCGTCAGGATGGGCGCCGAAGGCGACGATATCCACAGAGCCGTTACCTCGCCGGCGGGAAGAGATCCCGGCAAGCGATCACTTCCTCAAGGAGCGGACAAAGAGGGCGGGATCGAGGGGAGCGCCGTTCTTGAAAATGCCGAAATGCAGGTGGGGGCCGTTGGACGTTCCCGTATTGCCCTCCGTGCCGATCACCTGGTTCTGCCCAACCGCGTCTCCCGCTTCCACGAAGACCTGGGAAAGATGGTAGTAGTGCGTCTCGTACCCGCCGGCGTGGCGAACCACCACGTGGCGCCCGCGGTCGCCCGAGCGCGAGCGCACGGCTTGCGCAACGATCCCGCTCGCCGACGCGTGGACGCGCGTGCCGTGCGGGGCGGCGACGTCGACTCCCAGGTGCTCTCCGCTTCCCCAGCCGTTCCGCGTCCAGGGCCGCAAACGCCGTCCGAACCCTGAGGAGACGTATCCGCCGCGCATCGGGCGGATGAATCTCGGCGCCCCTTGGCGCGCGTATCTCCGGGTCCCGCCCTGAGGGGTCGAGCGCTTGCCAGGCTGAGAAGGGACGCCCTTCACGTCTCGCATGGGATGAAAGGAGTTGGGACCGGAATACACTTGGGTGTAAGTCTTTATGGTCAAGTCCGCGACGAGCCGCTTTCTGTCTTTCATGACAACCGTGCGCGTCTCCTCGCCCCGACTCAGCTCGATCTCGCCGCTTCGGACCTGGCTCAGCGTGAAGCCTTCGATCAGGTCTCCCACGCCGACCAGGGCAACGCCCTCCAGCCCTGCCCCGGAGATCAGAGCGCGCATCTCGCCTTTCAGATCGATCACGCCCACGAGTTCGCAATCGGATTGCCTAACGGGCTCAGAAGAGTCGGCCGCCCAAACGCGGGGCGTCGGGGATGTCCAGCAAGCGGCCGCTGCTATTGCGAACGCAATTGAGAAGAGACGGCGCTGAGGAAGAGGGCTCACCATCCGACTGTTGGGAAACGGCTCCACGCTCCGCCCCCGGCCTGCGGGCTAGCTGGTGTGCTTCGCCGCCCGTGGGGGCATCCCTTCGTCTGGGTGGGGGAGAACAGGAACCCCGATGCGGCCACACGCCTGATTCGGTTCCCTGTTCACGAGATCCAGTAAGTAGCGGCCCTTTGGGGGATGGTCAAGCGAAATCGTACGTTGTCCTGGCAATCCGATAGACTATCGCCCCCGCGCCCTTCCCACCTGGAAGCCGGGCCGCGAAAGAAGCCGCGGCATCTCGCCCAGGTTTCTTGCCCGCAGGTTTCTTGCCCGCGAGGGGAATAGAGAATGCCTTCGGGGTCTGCGACTTCGCGGGCTTACTCCTTGGCGGATCCCTCGGCCCCCTCGGCGCGGGAACTCCCGTCGGCGTCTTCCGGGAGGTCGCTCTCGTTTTCCGGGCCTTGGGGCGGTGATCCGTCCTCTGTCTCTTCCGCGGTTTTCTCATCCGGTTGCTCGGCCGAGACGGCTTCCTTCTCGCCGTTTGCCTCGGCCTCTTCGTCTGTCTTTGCCTCCTCGTTTGCCTCGGCCTCTTCGTTTGCCTCGGCCTCTTCGTTTGTCTTTGCCTCCTCGTTTGCCTTTGCCTCTTCGTTTGCCTCGGCCTCTTCAGTTGTTTCGGCCACGGACTCCTCAAACTCGGAGGGGATGAAGAACCCCGGGGCGAGGCCGCGTCGCTTGCGTTCTTGTTGCATTTCGCGAAGCGCCTCGACGTACTCGGCGGCGCCGCTCACCAGTTGTTCGGCCAAGGCGAGGTCGTCGTTTGTGAAGGCCAGGAGGTCGGCGGGATCGGACGCCGCGATCTTGTCCACACCATTGAGCGGGGATCGCAGGAGGGCGTCGCGGGCCAGATTCGAGAGGCCCGTAATCTGAAGGAGGAAGTCCTCGAGATAGCGAACCTGGATCTCCTCGTAGTTGAGACCCTCCTCCTCTTCAGACCGGATGTCGATGCGCCACCCGGTCAAGCGGGCCGCGAGCTTCGTATTCTGCCCCTTGCGACCGATCGCGATGGCGAGGTTGCCTTGCGCGACGATAACCTCGGCCCGTTTCTCGTTTTGGTTGAGGTGAACCGCCTGGATTTTCGCCGGGTTGAGGGAGGAGGTGATAAAGCGCACCGGATCGATGCTGTGGGGTACAATGTCGATCTTTTCGTTGTCCAGTTCGCGCACGACCATCTGCACGCGGGAGCCTTTCATCCCCACGCACGCGCCCACCGGGTCCACGTCCGCGCTCGAGCTGGTGACCGCGATCTTCGTCCGAACCCCCGCCTCGCGAGCCACGCCGATGATCTTGATGGTTCCATCGGCAATCTCGGGCACCTCCTGTTCGAACAGCTTCACGACCAAGTTGGGGCTCTTGCGCGAAAGAAGGATTAGAGGTCCTTTGGGGGTTTCCCGCACCTCCTGGATGAGAACTCGCAGGCGGTCGTTGTGCTTGTAGTGGGAGCCCATCGGCTGCTCGTAGAGAGGCAGGATGCCCTCGGCGCGACCGATATTGAGAACCACGTCGCGCCGCTCGAAGCGCTGCACGGTTCCCGTGACAACCGTCCCCACACGGTGGGAGAACTCCTCGAAAATCCTCTGCCGTTCCGCGTCGCGGATGCGCTGCATGACGATCTGACGCGCCGATTGGGCGGCGATCCGGCCGAAGGCGGATGGATCGATCGGCATCTCCACCGTGTCGCCCGTCTGGATGGTCTTGTTTTTCAGGACTCTTCTGGCGTCGCGCCGCAACACTTGGGTCCGCTCGTTCCTCACCTCATCCACAACGGCTTTGGTGACCAGGAGACTCAAGGTCCCGGTTCCCATGTCGAGATTGACGCGGGCGCCCTCGTATTGGGACAGGTTCTTCTTTGAGGCCGCCACCAAGGCGTATTCGATCGCTTCTTTGACGACGGCGACGTCGAGGTCCTTCTCCTTGGCCACCGCGTTGACGTAGGCTTTCAGATTGGCGAAATCCATGGCCTTCCTGCCTTCCCCCGGGTCCCGAGGACAGAGGGGGCGCAAAATAAAAAGCGGGCAACCGCCCACGAGAAAGCGGGCAAAAGGCCCACCCGGAGATCTGACAAATAGGTTCCAAACCGGGAATATGCAAGGAGAAAATTCCACAAAAAACCGCGGCAAGGGGGGCGGCGGAACGGAGGATCCGCGTCAACGTCGGAGCCCGCTGCAGAGGTCCCGAGCCTCTCGCCTGGAGGTCCCCTCGGCTGAACCGCCGTCCCGCGGCAAGACAGTTCCTGAAAAGATGTTGACGCGAGCGACGCGCCTGGTATACTCCCCCTGCAACGGAGGAAAAGAACCGTCTCCCTTCAATGGGGAAGTATCCTGTGTTTCGGATGGGAGGGTCGGAGATGAAAACTCGAGTTTTCTTCCAAAGGCCGGCGTTTACGCTGATCGAACTGCTGATCGTCGTCGCCATCATCGCGATTCTGGCGGCCATCGCTGTGCCGAATTTCCTCGAGGCGCAAGTGAGATCGAAGGTGTCCCGCGCCCACACCGACATGCGCGCCGTGGCTGTGGCGCTCGAAGCGTATCGGACGGACAACAACCGCTATCCCAGCGGCGCGTACGGCCAGTCCCTCACGGGCAACATCCTCTCGAACCGCCTGAAACCCCTGACCACGCCGATCGCCTACATTACGTCCATTCCGGCGGACCCGTTTTCGCCCGTGCAGGTCATCGGAACTGGTTTCCCCACGCTCGAGGCCCAGAACACCTTCGACTACTGGAGCCATGAGG
>DATKZW010000579.1:0-6674 GCA_035527775.1 Sumerlaeia bacterium
CCCGTTGGCCGGGGCGAGGCGCGGATCGAGCCCCCCGGTAAGGACCTTGCCCAAGAGGTTGCGGAAGATGGCAAAGGAGACTTTCCGCATACGAATCAAGCGGGACGGGACGATCCACCTCCTATCACGCCAGCTGGGAGAGGAGCGCATGCGCCTGTTGCGCGAGATGATCGAGGACAGTCTGGGCGCGGTCAGTGAGGTTCGGGCCGTGGAGGATGACGACGGCGGCGGCCCCTCAGTCGGCATCGTCGACGAGGAACGCCAGGAACGGATACGCCGAGGGAGGTGACCCCAGGGCTGCGGCGCGGCGCAAGACGGCCGCACGGCCCGACAGGCCTGCGGTTCCTCCTGAGAGGAGCAAGCAGACACCGATGAGCATCTGCTTGGAGCGGTCGGGGATTCTCTTTGTGCTTTCCGCCCCCTCAGGGGGCGGGAAATCAAGCGTCCTCCGCACTCTGCTCGGGAATATGGACGGACTCGGCTATTCCGTGTCCGTCACGAGCCGCCCGCCCCGACCCAACGAGAAAGAAGGCGTTGATTTTCAGTTCGTCTCCATGGAGGCCTTCCAGAGGTCGATTGAGCGCAAGGAGTTCTACGAGTGGGCCCAGGTCCACGGCAACCTCTACGGCACGCGGAAGTCCACGGTGGACGACCTGCTGGCGCAGGGTCTCGACGTCGCCATGGATCTGGACGTTCAGGGCGCCTGCGCAATCAAGGGCATAAAACCGGATTCCGTGACGATCTTTCTCCTTCCTCCCTCGATGGCGACTCTCGAGGAACGTCTGCGCGGGCGCCATACGGACGATGAGGAAGTCGTGCGCCTGCGCATACACGGCGCGGCGGACGAAGTCGCCTCTTGCCGCCTTTTCGACTACCTGCTGGTGAATGACGATCTGGATGCGGTCATTGCCGAAATCACGAGCATCATCCGGGCGGAACGCCACAGGAGCATCCACCAGCGACTGCTGGTCAAAGACGAACCCTCGGTGGAGAAGATCCTGGCGCAAAAAGGCCTGGCCAGGTCGACGGCCTGACTCCGTTCGGGCGGCGCCTCGGTTCTTCGCCAACTGGGGATCCGAAGCCGGCCCGCGGCGCGAGCGCTTGCCCTCGCTCCCACTGCGCAGAGCCACTCCCCACTCATCGGCCGAACGGGGTTTGGCTTCGGCGGACGGAACGGGCGGCAAAACGCATCCATTCCCCAGGCGCACTTGAGACAATCCGCCAGATCCGTCCACGCGCGCCCGGCGCGAGCGGTTCGGACAAGGAAAGAGGTCCGGTAGATGGATCTGTCGTTTTGGATGACGCCCCCTGCGCGTTTCAGACCCTCGGCGGTTCTTCGGCTGGGCCCAACACTCCCTTCAAAGGACCAGATCGCCCGTTCCATCAACGCACTGGCCCGGGCCGGGTTCGGAGGCGTTCTCCTGGATCTCGACCCTGACGTCCCGCGGGAGACACGGAGATCCTTACCCAAAGCGCTGGCCGTCGCTCTCAAAAGGCTCGAGCAAGTCTCCTCCGAATCCCCGGAAGGGCCGCACAAAGAGGAAATCAGGGTCTGGCTCGGTGAAGGCATTTGGCGGATCGGGGCGCGCGCGCTTCTCGAGGAAAAGCCGCAAACGGCGGGCCTGCGTCTCGGGATCGAGCGATGTCTGGGATTGGAAGACGCACGGCGGCAAGCGGCGCGAGAGGAAGCGCTGGGCGTCTACATCCTTTCCCTTCGCCAGGGGCTTGTCCTTAACGGTCTGGAACTCCTCGACGGGGACACGCGTCCGGCTGAAGACGGCAGCGAAATGCTTGTGGCCGTCTCGGAGTGTTCGCCTCAGGCGCCCGACGCCCTCGGCCGCCTCGATCTTCTGAACCCGAAGGTTGCGAATCAGCTGGTTAGGTCTACGGTCCGGCATTGCCTTGCCCGGGCCGGGAGCGGCAAGGCCGACCTGGCGGCGATTGCCGGCGTCTGTCTTCCCCGCCCCGCCACGGGCTGCGTGAACCAAGGAACCGCGCTCTGGACGAAAAGGATGCCCCGCCTGTATGAGGAACGGTGGGGCGAGGAGGTCCTGCCCCTGCTGCCCCTCCTTTGGTTCGACGCCCCGGGCGCGGAACGGTTCCGCTGGCGCTATCGCACCCTGGTGGCCGAACTGCTGGAGTCCTACTTCCTCCGGCCCCTTGCCGAGTGGTGTCGCGAATCGGGCGCGCAAGCGATCGGACCGGTTGGGCGGAGCGACTCGCCGTCCGCCGACTGGCTCGAAAGCGGGGCGCCCCCCCTATTCTCCGCCGGTCTGCTGGATGCGTCCGGCGCCTGTGGCGCCGCTGTGGCGTCCCGTTCCTTGTTCGCGCTGAAAACGGCGTTTTCCACCGTGCGGAAGATTCCGAGTCATCCCGCGAACGGCGTAACCGACAGTGCTGGGGAGGCGAAGGCCGATGTCCTTTGTGAGATTGGCGCCGGCGCGGGTCGAAGCCCGGCGGCGCTCCTTCATCTGTCCGCCGACGCCGGACGCTGTCTCGCCATGGGGCCGGGCGCTCTCCTGGCCGCAACTTCCCCTGCGTCGCTTGCCGGGGATGGCAAACGGTCGAGCGGCGCGATGCCGCTCATCGAGAGTCAACCGTGGTGGCCCCACCTGGAGGCGTGCAACCGGGCCTTCGCCCGTTGGCGCGCCGTGCTCGACCAGGGCCGCCGGCGCACGGGGCTTCTCGTCATCGTCCCCTCCGACTCGATCGCGGCCCTCGCCCGGACCCCTTTGCCGGAGAACATGGCGGGCATCGAAGGCGCGCCCGAGCGCGGGCAAGGAGGAAATGCCCGGGAGATCGAGGAGCCGTTTCTCCAGATGCTGCGGATTCTCAGCGGGCGCCATCTCGATTTCGATCTGGCCGACGAAGAGACTATCGCCCGCCACGGCAAAGCCCAAGCCAACGCTTTCCTCGTTGGCGCGCGCGAGTACACGACGGTCGCGCTGCCGCCCGCTCTCTCCTGGCGTGAGAACACGATCAAGGAGCTGCGCCGATTCGTGCGCAAGGGCGGGAGCGTCGTGGCTGCTCGCCCCATCGCGCCGGAAGTCGATTTCCAGCCCAGCAGCGACATTGAGAGATTGGCGCAGGAGTTCCCCAATCTCTATATCGTGGAGCGTCCGGGACGCGAGGTCGCTTTCCAAGTCAATCGCGTTGACCCGAAGATGTGTCTGATCCGCCCGAGGGGCGAGTGTCGCGTTGAAAGCCTGCTCGTCCAGCGCCGCCGAACCGAATCGCGCGATCTGTTCTTCGTGACGAACGCTTCCTGCGCGAACGCTTCGTGCGCGAGCGCTTCGCGCGAGGACGCCGTGGAAGCGCTTCTCTCCCTCCAAGCCAACGGCGCCGTGCGGCTGCTCGACCCCTGGAACGGAACCGTCTTCGCTATCGAGACGCGCGAAGAGAAGGGCGCCTTGACCTTCCCCTTCACCTTCCATCCCGGACAGTCCGCCCTTTTCGCCGTCGGCGGCGAGAGAGATCCCAACGATCCCCCCTACGAGGCGCCGCCCCGCGCCACATCGGAGTTGCCCCTCGACGACACGTGGGAATGCGAGCGGCTCGATCCGAATCTGATGCCGTTGCGAACCTGCCGGACGGTTCTGGACGGGGGCGCACTCTCACCCCCCCAGTCCGTTGAACTGGCCCGCGTCGAAGTCGCCGGAGGTTCCTACCCGCGAGAGACCCGCATTCCAGACCAGAAAGAAACGGAAGGGCTCCAGGATTCCCCCGAGACAGCGCCCAGAGATAACGGGGTAACGCTGACGTTCCCCTTCGACTCGCGGATCGACGGCGAAGGCCGTCGGGTCGAACTCCTCGTGGAACGTTGCGCGGGACAGACCGTGCGGTTCAACGGCGAACCCCTCCAACTTGCCGTCACAGACCCGCTGATCGATCCGGCCTTTGGACGGGCGAACGTCTCCGCCCTTCTCCGACCCGGTCCCAATGAAGTCGTCATTCGATTCGGAGGCGACGCTCCCCCCGTCGTCGAAGCGCCGATTCTGGCGGGGGATTTCGCCGTCGAACTGGCCCCCGGGGGCGAACCAACGCCGATCGCCGAGCCGGACGTCCTGACAAACGGGTCGTGGACGGACCAGGGTTATCCGTACTACGCGGGGCGCATGCGGTACCGGCAGAAGGTCGCTTGGCCCCCCGAACGCGCCTCAACGGGCGAAAGCGGCGAGCAACGCTTCTTCATCGCCCTGCGCGATCCGGCGGGCGCGGCGTTCTCCGTGCGCGTCGCCGGCCACGATCCGGTTTCTCTGTTCTTCCCCCCGTGGCGGGTCGAGATCACCCGCCTCGTTCAACCGGAGAACGAAGATCTGGAGATCGAAGTGGCGGGAACGCTTCAGAACCTGTTCGGAGTGGAAAACGCAACGCGCCCCCTGGCCAATGCCGGTGAATCGGCGCCTGGCGTTGCTCTCGAAGCGCCTCCCAACGACTGGCGGATTTCGCGCCGCAAGCCCAGCATCATCCCCTTCGGCCTCGTCGGCGGCGCCGTCATCGAGGTCTTCGACCCCGCTGCCGCCCCCGCGCTCTCCGCGACTCCCGCCCGCGAGGAGACGCAGGAAACCGACTCCGAGGAGGACGAGCGGGACGATGCTGGGGAGGACCCGGCACAGATGCCCGACCGTGGCGAGGATAACGCCTGACGGAGAGATCGGGTCGCGGAGAGGCGCCGAACGCGCGTATCATAATGACACATTTGGCCTCCGTTCCCATCGGGTGGGTCGTTTTCCCCCGTTTGCCGCGTCATTTCCCTGACCCATCCTCCCGCTCGGATGATCTCGCTGATACGGTAACCCTCGATAAATCAGAGCTCCACGGGAAACGGAACGGGCCGCTCGCCGCTTGGTATATTTCCTGCCCCGACTCGCGCCGGATGGCCGAGCCATCGCAAGGCGAGAGGAGATCCCTATGCGTCTGGACAAACTGACCCTCAAGTCTCAGGAAGCCCTCGAGGCTGCCGCCGACCTGGCCGGTCAGCGCGGCAACCCCCAACTGACGCCCGAACACCTGCTCGCGGCCCTCCTCGAGCAGGCCGAAGGCGTCGTGCGGCCCGTTCTCCAGAAGATCGGCGCCGATCCCAAGACCATCGCCGCGGAAGTGGCTCGCCATCTGGATTCCTTCCCCCGCGCCTCGGGCGGCGGCCTGGGTCAGCCTTCCCTGAGCGGCTCGGCGCGCGCCGTGTTGGACGAGGCGTGGAGCGCCGCTCAGAGGTTCAAAGACGAATACCTCTCCACCGAACACATCTTGCTCGGCCTCGTGCGCGTCGGCCAATCCGAAGGCGCGCGGATTCTCAAGGGCCACGGCGTCACCGAGGACGCCGTTCTCCAGGCCCTCACCGACGTGCGCGGCTCCCAACGCGTCACCGACGCCACTCCCGAGGGGAAGTACCAGGCCCTCAAACGTTACGCCCGCGACCTGACCGAGCTCGCCCGCCAGGGCAAGCTCGATCCCGTCATCGGCCGCGACGACGAGATTCGCCGCTTGATCCAGATTCTCTCCCGCCGCACGAAGAACAATCCCGTCCTCATCGGCGAACCCGGCACGGGCAAGACGGCCATCGCCGAAGGTCTGGCCGGCCGCATCGTGAACGGCGACGTGCCCGAGGGCCTCAAGGACAAACGTCTGCTCGCCCTCGACATCGGGAGCCTGGTCGCCGGCGCCAAGTTTCGCGGCGAATTCGAGGAGCGCCTGAAAGCCGTCCTCAAAGAGATCGAGGAGAGCGATGGTCGCGTCATTCTCTTCATCGATGAGATGCACACCGTCGTGGGCGCCGGCGCCGCCGAGGGAGCGGTCGACGCGTCGAATCTCCTGAAGCCCGCCCTCGCCCGCGGACTCCTGCGCTGCATCGGCGCCACAACCATCGACGAGTACCGCAAGCGCGTGGAAAAGGACGCGGCCCTCGAACGCCGCTTCCAGCCCATCCTCGTCGACGAGCCGACCGTCGAGGACACCATCGGCATCCTTCGCGGCCTGAAGGAACGCTACGAAGTCTACCAGGGCGTGCGCATCACCGACTCGGCCCTCGTCGCCGCCGCGCGCCTTTCGCACCGCTATATCACGGACCGCTTTCTCCCCGACAAGGCCATTGACCTCATCGACGAGGCCGCCGCGTGTCTGCGCATCGAGATCGACTCGGTGCCCCAGGAGATTGACCAGGTGAAGCGCCGCGTGACGCAACTCGAGATCGAGCGCGCCGCCCTCAAGCGCGAGAAAGACGACAAGGAGGCCATGGAGCGGCTCGACAAAATCGAGGCCGAGCACGCCAACCTCTCCGAATCGCTCGCCGAGCTGACCGCTCGCTGGGAGAACGAGAAGCAAAGCATCACGCGCATCGGCGAGATCAAGCAGCAGATCGAGGAACTCGGCGCGAAGGTCGCCGCCGCCGAACGCAACGGCGATCTCGAAGAGGCGGCCCGCATCAGGTACGACGCCGTCCCCCGTCTGCGAAAAGCGATGGAAGCCGAGCAGCAACGCCTCGCCGAGTTCCAAAACGGGCGCCAGATGCTCAAGGAGGTCGTCGACGCCGAGGACGTCGCCGCCATCGTCGCCAAATGGACCGGCATCCCCGTCAACAGCCTCATCGAGTCCGAGAAGGAAAAACTCGTCGACATGGACGAGCGCCTCAAACGCCGCGTCGTCGGACAGGACGAGGCGGTCTCGGTCGTGACCAA
>DATKZW010000580.1:0-3625 GCA_035527775.1 Sumerlaeia bacterium
TTACCTGTACTGGACGGGTTTCGGCAGCCGTTGCGCGGGCGACGCCTATCTGCGGTTCCGTCTCCATATCAGCGAGACCGGGATGGAGACGGTCCACCAGTTGTTGGGACGCCATTGCCGGTCGGCCCATCTCGTATCGCAACGCTTTCAGGGAGGCGCTTCAGGGGAAGTCGCGTTCCGTCTTGCCATGCGCGACCCCTCCCAAGGCGGCGCGCTCGTGGAGGAGCTGCAACAAATGGCGGGGGTCTCAAACGTTACTCTCGTGGGTCACGAGGAACAGGCGGAGGTCTGACTATGGCAGGGAACAAGGGCAACGGCAACCGCAGAATGCGCACCCCTTTCTCCGCGCGACTGAAATCCTTGCTGAGGAGGTTTGTGCCTCTGGTTGTCTGGATCGGGGCGCTTGTCGCGCTTATAGTCCTGGTTCGAGAGCACGTCCCATCTACGGAGGCCGTCGGGGTCGTTGAAGGGCGCGACGCCGCCATCACGCCGCTGGTGGACGGCAGGATTCAGGCGATCGCAGTCGAGCTGTTCGAGCCGGTTCGCGAGGGCGACGTCGTGGCGCTCCTGGACGACGGGCTGCTCCAGGCCGAACGTCGGATGGCCCAGGTCGAGGTGGCGCGCCTTCGCGCGGAACTCGAGGCGCAGAGAGAGGACATGACGCGGAGGTCTCTCAACGACCTGCGCCGGTTCGAGGTCGATGAGGAGAGGCTGCGGTTGGAGCTCCTCGATCGGATCGTGGCGCACGAGACCGACCGGGTGACCTTGGTGCGCCTGGCCATTCTGCTCGAGCGCCAAGAGCGGCTTTTTCGGGAAGGCGCCGGGAGCCAGGATCTCTACGACGCCGCCCGACTGGAGCACGATGCGCTTGCCAAGAAAATGGAGGAGAACGAAAAGGCCATCGCCTTCGCACGTCAGAGCGTCAACGAGGCCAAGCGGCGCGAAGAGAAGCGCGCGCAGGAAGTGTCTGAGGGCTCGGACTCTCCGATGCTCGATCGGTTGCGAAGAGCGATCGAAGTTCAAGAGGCGCAGATCCGCATGCTCGCCGAACAAGCGAAAGGCCTGGTTCTCCGCGCGCCGATGTCGGGCATCGTTTCGAGCGTGAACGTCGGCGTTGGGCAGAACGTGATAGCGGGGACCGAGCTAGTGAGCATTACCGATCCGGAACCCACGCGCGTCCAGGCCTGGGTGGAGGCTACGGCGATCCCCGAATTGAAGGAGGGCGCGCCCGTTATGCTGTATTCCCGCCGTCGCCCGCGAGTCGTTGTCCAGGCGAAGGTGCTCAAAGTCGGGGCTCGGATTGAAAGGTTTCCTCTGCGTTTGCGCCCCAACCCCAACTTGCCTTTGTGGGGCGTCTCCGTTCTTGTGGGTCAGATACCAAGCGGCAGTTTCCACTCGGGAGAAGTGCTGGACGTGCGCTTCTCCGGAGCGAACAACGGACGCGGTTCCTGACCGTCCCCTTGGATTCCCGGCATACCGCCGCAAGCGGACGCGCCCTTTGGGTGGATTCCCTTCTCAGGGGCTCTTTTATGACGCGCTTCCCGTCCTGTTTTGGCCTCTCCGTACGCGTCGGGCGCAACTTCGCCTCCCTTCTTGTCCTCGCAACGTTGCTTCTCTCTATTGGCCGGCCGGCTCAGCCGCAGATCGTCATCAACGAGTTGGTCGCCAGGGAGTCGGACTTGCTCGTGCGCTGGCCCGAGGAAATCCCTGAGACGGAAACCGGTTTGTCGGCGGGGACGCGCGTTGATTCCAGCGACTGGGATTGGAAAGAAGGAATCGGCATCTTTGGCCATGGGGACGGCAACGACGCGACCGAGCCCGCCGCACCGAACACCCCGCCTCGCCTCGGCGCCGGCGCCTCCTGGCAGGACCTTTCTTTCGACGACTCGGGATGGCTGGAAACAACGCTTTCGCTGAACGCGGAAGGAATCAAGATCCAGGCCGAGGACTATAACGAAGGCGGAGAGGGCGTCGCGTACCACGACACGTCGCCGGGGAACTCCGGCCGCGCGTACCGCAGCGACGACGTGGACATCGCCGAAGCCGCCGGCGGAGCAGGTTACTACGTAACGTCCACCCAGTCCGGCGAATGGCTGCAGTACGACGTCATATTCCCCGAGAGCGCGAGTTACGATCTGTCGGCGCGCGTCTGTCGGCGCTTCGCTCCCGAACGCCGGGTTCATTTCGAGATCGACGGCGCGGACGTCACGCAGCATCTGCTCGTCCCTCGCTCGAGTGATCGCGAGATTTGGACTACCGTCGGAAAGAGCGCCATCCCCCTCGGCGCGGGGACCCATGCCGTTCGACTTGTAACCGATGACGGCGGCGTGGACGTCGACTGCTTCGAGTTTCGCAGGTCGCGAGGTCCCGACGTGTCCGCTCAGTCCCTGTACCTGCGCCATGAGTTTCAGGCCTCAGGCGGTTTGGAGGGGTGGGCCGCCGCAACGCTCGAGCTGGTCATGGAGTACCGCGGGGGGTTCGTGGCGTACCTGAACGGCCGCGAAGTGGCGCGGCGCAATACGGGCGGGACAGGCGGCTTCGTTCACCACGAGCAGCCCGCCTACAACAACTATGCGACGGACGGCCCGGAAACTTGGGCCCTGGGACCGGCGGCCGATCTGTTGTTGAACGGCCCCAACGCGCTGGCCATCGAGATGCGCAAGACGGAGGCTGATTCAGCGGATTGGTTCAGCGTGACGGCGCGTTTGGTGTGGAGGCCCGCTGACGGCAATCCCGCGGACCTGGCGCCGCCTAACGCAACCTGGCGACGCTTCGTGGGAACATGTCCGCCCTCCGGGGGCCTGTGCAGCCAAGCCCCGGAGTTCTCCGATTGGGTCGAACTCCACAACCCCACCGCCCAGACCGTGTCTCTTCGGGGCTGGTCCCTTACGGATGACCGCGCCACTCCGGGCAAATGGGTCTTCCCCGACGTCGCTCTCGGGCCGGGCGGATACTTGGTCGTCTTCGCCTCCGGCGAGAGCGGCGCCGCCGGTCCCGAACTCCACGCCAATTTCAAACTCGACGGGGACGGGGAGTATCTTGCCCTCTATGACGACTCGCTCCCGCGCCGACTCGTGTTCGAATTCCCGTCCGGTTTTCCGCGCCAGTCTCCCTTCTATTCCTGGGGACGGACCGGCGACTCCTACGGCTATCTCGACCCGCCCACGCCGGGGAGGGCAAACGAGAGCGCTCGCCAATTGGCCGGGTTTGCGGCAACGCCGGAATTCAGTCTCCCGGCTGGGCATTACTCCGGCGAGATCCGACTCGGCCTCTCCTGCGCCACGCCCGGCGCCGTGATTCGCTACACGACCGACGGGAGGAACCCCGCGCGGCATATCGTCGGCACAGACTACGCGACAAGCCTCGCCCTGGCCGCAACGACCGTCGTTCGCGCCCGCGCGTTCAGAGACGGCTACATCCCTTCTCCGATCGCCACGCGCACGTACCTGTTGAACGTGGACAGCGTGATGCAGTCCCTTCCTGTGTTATCGCTGGCGGCTGACGAGGGACGCAGCTTCTTCGACCCCCACGGCGCCGGCGCCATTGTGGGGGGCGGGTACATCGAAGACAAATGGACGGCCCTGACTCCGGATGACTACAACGCCTGCATCCAACACGGCCGCTC
>DATKZW010000581.1:0-7377 GCA_035527775.1 Sumerlaeia bacterium
CGCGACTCGCCCAGCTCGGTCCACCGGTCGTTGTCTTCGAGGTCGATCATGCCGACCTTGACGACGTCGTCCGGCCCGGGGCTCCGATGCTCGAAATCGACCTCCATGCCGAGGAGGCGGCGCTGGTTCGGATCGAACTGCAAGACGTCGTAATAGGAGAACCAGTGGAACTTCGGCCCTTTCGTCAGCGCGCGAATCGGAGCGTGGCCGCCCGCCCCGTCGTCCCGATCATTGCTGAGACCGCCGGTCTTTTCCTTGCTCATTGTCGCATCCTCCCCGCGCATCGCCAGCCGATCCCGGCCGCCGTCAGTAGGACCCGCAGCATACACGGTCTTCCCCGCGTCGTAAAGCGCCGCGAGGAAGAAGCCCTGGACAAAGAGACGGCACATTCGACGATCAAGGCAAAAGGACACTTCCGGGCGCCACTGCGAAACGAGTCTCCGCCCATGTGGGAACACAGGACACGGGCTCACAAGAGGCGCCTGATTTCGCGCTCTCTCTCAAGAGCCCCGCGGACCCCTAATGTGGGGAAGTGAAGAAGGGGCGCATTGAGATGATCGGCGGGATTCGCAACCGCGCAAGGTGTGGCGCGAGACCGCCCGCCCGCGCACAGAGGGCACAGAGGGCATGGAAAGCGCTTCCCTTCGACGATCGTTTCAGAGTATATTCCCTATGGAGTCCCTTCTTCGGCCGTCGGCGATCGCGGCGTTCGGCGCCGAATCATACGCCCAACCCGCGCCCCTGCCCGGCCCCCGACGGAAGGGGAAGAACCCTACCGCCGCGAGCGCATTCCCGCCGCCGGAGGGCGTCGCCGACGAGAACAGGCCATGACCGAACTGCCGCCCGCCAAAGACAGGCCTTCCCGACACTGGCAGAGCCCGCTGCTCCTCAGCCACGACCTTCCTACGCGGCCTCGGCCCGAGGTCGGCAGAGTGCTGGTCACCGGCGCCTCGGGCTACATCGGCGGGCGGCTTGTGCCGGAGCTGCTGGCCCGGGGGTATCGCGTCCGCGTCATGGTCCGGGCGTCTTCGCCGGAGTACGCCCAGAGGTGGCCGGGCGCCGAGATCGCCGTGGCCGACGCTCTGGACCTGGAGAAGTTGCGGGAGGCGCTGCGCGACGTTCGCGTCGCCTACTATTTGATCCACTCGCTCTCACGGGGACCGAAACGTTTCGAGGCGACCGACATCCAGGCCGCCACGAACTTCCGCAAGGCCGCCGTGGCGAACGGCCTCGACCATGTCATTTATCTTGGCGGGCTCGGAGATGCGCGCGGGCGCCTTTCCGACCACTTGCGCAGCCGGATGGAGGTGGCCAACGCGCTCCAGGCCAAGGCCGTGCGGGCGACGGTTCTTCGAGCAGCCATTATCATCGGATCGGGCAGCGCTTCCTACGAGATCATCGAGCACTTGGTCAAGCGCTGCCCCGTGATCCTCATGCCGAAGCTGGCCAACAACAAATGCCAGCCCATCGCCATCCGCGACGTAATCAAGTTCCTCGTCGGCGTTCTGGAGACCCCGGAAACAGCGGGCAAGACCTTCGACATTGGCGGCAATGAAGTGTTCTCTTACAGGGAGATGATGGAGATCCTAGCGGATCTCCTGCGCAAACGAAGACTCTTTCTCACGATTCCCTTGTCCTACACGGCGCTCTATGCTTACCTGACCAGCCTTTACACTCCCGTGCCCGGCCCCATCATCCGCTGCCTCATGGAGGGTTTGAGAAACGACGTGGTTTGCCAGGACAATGCGATCCGGCGGTATCTTCCGGTTCAGACCATCAGCTACCGCGAGGCCCTGGTGCGGGCCATGTCGCGCGAGGAGCAGGACGCGGTGCACACTCGCTGGTCCGACGCTTACCCCCCCGCTCACGAGCTCGCCTTGAAACTCGATGAGTTGGAGGAGACGCCGCGGCATACGGCCTCCTATTCCCTTGTCACCGAGAAGAGCGCGGACGCCCTTTTCCGCTCCATCTGCCGAATCGGCGGCAAACGAGGGTGGTTCCACAGTAATTGGCTGTGGCGCCTGCGGGGCGCTCTGGACCGGTTGCTCATGGGGGTCGGCGCGTCCCGGGGAAGAAGAAGCCATTCGGAACTGAAGATAAACGACGTGATCGATTTCTGGCGCGTCGAGGACCTCCGTCCTTCGGAGCGGCTTCTATTGCGCGCGGAAATGAAGCTGCCGGGGCGGGCCTGGCTCGAGTTTGCCATCGGCCGCGCGGGCAACGGCAGCCGCCTCTCCGTTCGGCCCTATTACGAAACTCGCACGCTTTGGGGAAAACTCTACTGGTACTCCGTCTTGCCCTTGCACCACTTCATCTTCACGCGTCTCCTCGAACATATTGAAAGGCAGAGCTGAGAGTGCTCCGCGGTCCTGAAACCGCGGAAAGAAAAAGGGAGGGCGCGGCGTCTCACGGCCCGGCGGTCAGCGGACGAGGGGCGCGATGACCAGGGCGATGACGGCCATGAGCTTGATGAGGATGTTGATCGAGGGTCCGACGGTGTCCTTGAGCGGGTCGCCGACGGTGTCGCCGATGACGGCGGCCTTGTGGGTGTTGCTGCCCTTCCCGCCGTAGTTGCCCTCCTCGATGTACTTCTTGGCGTTATCGAGGGCGCCCCCCGAGTTGGCGCACTGGATGCCGAGCATGAGGCCGGAAGCGAGCGCGCCAATGAGAACGCCGGCCAGGGCGGCGGGGCCGAGGGCGAGACCGATGACGGGGGGCACGAGGATGGCCATGAGTCCGGGCAGCAGCATGCCCTTGATGGCGCCGTCGGTGGAAATGGCGACGCACTTGGCGAAGTCGGGCTTGGCTTTGTACTCCATGATGCCGGGGATCTCACGCAGTTGGCGGCGGACTTCCTCGATCATCTTGAAGGCGGCGTTGGAAACGGCGCGGAAGAGCATGGAACTGAAGAGGTAAGGAAGCATCGCTCCGAGGAGAAGACCGGCGATGACGTCGGGCTTGGCGAGGGAGAGGTCGCCGGGGTCGATGTCGGCGCTGATCATGAAGGCGACCAGAAGACCGAGGGCGGCGAAGCCTGCCGAGCCGATGGCGAAGCCCTTGCCGATCGCCGCCGTCGTGTTGCCCACGGCGTCGAGGTTGTCGGTGATCTTCCGAACGCTCGGGTCGAGTTCGGCCATTTGGGCGATGCCGCCGGCGTTGTCGGCGATGGGGCCGTAAGCGTCGACCGAGACGATCATGCCGGCGGTGGCGAGCATGCCGAAGGCGGCGATGGCGATGCCGTAAAAGTGAGCCTGCGAGTAAGCGAGCAAGATGGCGATCGCCAGTATGACGGTCGGAGCGGCCGTGGACTTCATGCCGATGGCGATGCCTTCGGTCACGTTGATCGCGGCGCCGGATTGGGAGTTCTTGGCCATCGTGCGGACCGGGTTGAACTTCGCGGAGGTGAAGTACTCCGAGACAAAGCCCACAAGCCCGCCCGCAACGACGCCGATGACCGAGGCAATCAGAATGCCCCACTTCGAGTACTCCGCCTTGCCGCCGAAGGCGAGCATCTTGTCGGAGAGTTTGAAGTCGGCGCCGAATTTCCAGATGACCACCGCGGTGCCGGCGATTGTCAGGAGCGCGGCGACGTACGTGCCGTTCATGAGGGCGGACTGGGCGTTGCCTTTTCCGAAGACGCGGACGCAGAGCACGCCGATGATCGAGGCGATGATGCCCACGGCCGCTATCAGCATGGGAACGGTCATGAGATTGGCCATGCTTCCCGCGCCCACCACGGTAAGGCCGACCGAGGAGATGGCCATGGCGGCGATCATCGCCTCGACGTAGGACTCCATCAGGTCGGCGCCCAGGCCGGCGACGTCGCCGACGTTGTCGCCGACGTTGTCGGCGATGGTGGCGGGGTTGCGCGGGTCGTCCTCGGGGATGCCGGCTTCAACCTTGCCCACGAGGTCGGCGCCCATGTCGGCGCCTTTGGTGTAAATCCCGCCGCCGGAGCGGGCGAAGAGCGCCATGAGCGAGGCCCCCATGGCGTAGCCATTGGTGATGACCATGTTTTCCCCGGAGAGTTTGTAAACGATGACAAGGCCGACAAGCGCCACGCCCACGACCGACATGCCCATAACGGCGCCGCCGGAGATGGCGGCGCTCAAGGCGCCGTGCAGGCCGCTGACGTTGGCGGCGTGGGTCGTGCGGGTGTTGGCCCGCGTGGCGATGCTCATGCCGATGTAGCCGGTCAGGGCCGAGCAGAAAGCGCCGAAGACGAAGGCGAGGGACGTCTTGTAGCCCAGGCCGGTTTCCGGTTTCACGGCGCCGGCGATGGCGAAAACGATCCCAATGGAGACGACGAAGATCGCGACATAGAAGTACTCGCGTCTCAAGAAGGCTTTGGCCCCCTCCTGGATGGCCTGGGAGATCTCGATCATCTTCTCCGTGCCGCGATCCATCTTAAGGAGGCCGATCACCAGGTAGACGACAAAGAGAAGGGCCAGAACCCCAGCGCCGAGAGGAATCCACAGGGTTATCTCCATCGTATGTCTCCTTACAATTGGAAGCGCTGGGTTTATGCTGAAAGGCGCGGCGAGCCGGCCGATCCTTGGAAAGCGCGGAGGAGCACGACGGGTAGCGCGCAAGCCCGCGCCCCGGCCCGGACGGAATGCCTCTCCGCGCCGTCTCGCCCTGCACCTTCCCCTCTCCGGAGAGAATCCCGGAAGGGGCGGCGACCCAAAGTCGGTCAAGGAGAGCGAAAAGTCAAAGGAAAAAAGGCAGAAACATTTTGCGAATCGCGACTCTTTGGTTTAGGGTGATTGTTTGCGGGTGTGAGGCCCGGATGCAGCCGACGCCTGGAAGGCGGAGGGATCTCCTGGCAACCGAGGGCAATCGCAACAATGGCGACAAGGAACTCGCGGCTCGAGAACCAGATTCTGCATTTTTCCAAGCTGAAGAAATGGGACAAAGTCGGCGCCCTGTGGCCGCAGGTCGTGGAAAACCCGCCGGAGAACGCCGGATTCTACGCCACCGTCGCAACCCGTCTGGTGAAGGCGGATAAGGCCGGCGATCTGCGGGCCTGGATCCTTCTGCTCGCCGAGGCGTGCGCGACGCTCGAGCAGCACCGCTTGCTGATTCGGCTCTGCCAGGGGGCGCTTCACGCGCTCCCGGAATTCGAGGAGCTCCGGCCTTATCTCATCGACGCCTTGCGCGCGCGTTATCGTCGGCAGCCCCGTTTGGAGGAGTACCTCGAGGAGAGCGGACTGCACCACGAGGCCGCTCTGAGCAAGCCGTTGAACCGGTTTCTCCAGTTCATCTCTTGCTCGGAAGGGGAGGTCTTCAGGCACGGAGATTGGGGCGAGGGAAAGGTTGTTGTCCTCGATCCCGCCCGCGAGCGCGTCACGATCGCGTTCCTGCGTCACGGCGAGAAATCGTTTTCCTTCTCGGGCGTGCGGGAGTTTCTCCAAAAGATTCCCAGATCGCACCTTCTGGCTCAGCGCGTGCTGGAGCCAAAGCGGCTGGCTGAGCGCGCCGAGAGCGACCCCGTCGAATTCGCGAGATTCTGCTTGGCCGGGCTCGGCGGGGCGGCAACGCGCGGCGAGCTGAAAGAGGCCCTCCTGGAAGGGGTGTTCGACTCTCGGCAGTGGAACTCGTGGTGGAACCGCAACCGCGACAGGCTGCGCCTCGATCCCTATATCGGTTTCTCCGGACCGGCGGGGAATCCCCGGATGGAGTTGCGCAGCGAACCGAAATCCTTCCACGAGGAGATGTGCTCGGAATTGGCGCGGGCCCAAAGCTTTGCTCGGCGCTATGTCGTGGTGACCGATATCCTGAGAATGCATGAAACGGAGCCGGTTCCCGCGGAGGTCGCTGCGAAAATCCTGGACCGGCTTCGCGCGAGCCTGGGTCTCTGCGATGGAAAGGACGTCGCCCAGCAGATCGAGTGCCTTTGTCTGATCGAGGACCTGAGGACATGTCTGCCGGACTCGTGTGTCGCCGGCCCAACCGATCCCGATGCGCGGGAGGTCTTGGCCGGCGCGGACGATCCCGTCGAAGTGGTGTGCGCAGTCTCCACGTTTGAGTACCAGACGCGGATGGCGGATCACCTTCGCCAGAGCGCTCCGGAGAGGTGGCCGGAGAGAGCCGAGGAGATCTTCTTGAACGGTCCGGCCCATCTGGGGCAGTGGGTTCTGCGCGAGTTGATCGAGGGGGGCGATCCGCATGCGGCGAGCCACCTTGCGGAGCAGCTGCTTCACCGGCCCTACGAGAATCCGGATCTCTTCCTCTGGCTCTCGCGCTCGATTCGGGAGGGGAAATGGCCCGATCTGGAGGTGGACGTCCCCGCTGAAATGCTCGCCTGGGCCACGTTGGACTTGATCGAGGATTGCCACTTGCGTCTGGAGCGGGAGGATGGCGACTCGGCTTCCATCCGGGGCATGAAGGTGCGCCTTGGGAATCTGCTGATGGAGAATCACCACGCGATTCTGCGCGAAGCCTTCGAGCCGCTCGACACCGAGGAGGCGCGGCGGCGCTACGCGGCGTTGATGGCGCATCCGGCTCTGAGCGAGTCGTTCAAGCTGTCGTTGGATCATGCTTTGCGAGCCCTGCGCCGGGATCTCGACGAAACCTCGGGCGGGGCCGAAGGGGAAGGGGAGTTCCTCGTTACGGCCAAAGCCTTCGAGGAGAAGCAAAAGGAGTACCTCAAGCTAAAGAACGAGGAGATCCCGGCCAACAGTCGGGCGATCGGCCAGGCGGCCGCCCAGGGCGATCTGACCGAGAACGCCGAGTATGACGCAGCCAAAGAGCGCCAGAGAGTCCTCTTCCGGCGCCTGGAATCGCTCGAGGGTCTCCTGCAACGCGCCCGCGTTCTCGATCCCGACCGGATTCGCACCGACGTCATCTCCTGCGGCGCGGCTTTTGAGGTCAGAAGCATGGACACGGGGACGACCGAGCGCTACCAACTTCTGGGGCTATGGGACGCCGATCCCGAGAAGAACGTCTTCTCCTACCTCACCCCTTTTGGGAGGCAGTTCCTCAACCACAAGGTGGGCGACCAGCTGGTTGTCCAGCGACCGGGCGGCGCTACGACACAGTACCAAGTGCTGACGATCACCAACGCGCTGGCGTCGGCTGGACAGCCCGCCTAGCGCGGAGACCCACGGCTCTGGCGCGAGAGCGCTTCTTCCTTGCGAAAGGACCGCAACAATGTGTTCCGAGAAGACGAATCTCCCGAAACCGGGAGAACCGGAGACGAGCGCCGCTCCGCGAGGCAGGAAGCCGACTGAGGACGAGCGTCTGCTCGAGACCTTCCGGGTCGACCGGGAGACGTTTCTGCACACGGACCCGTGGCGCGTTTTCCGCGTCATGGGGGAGCTGGTCGAAGGATTCGACTCCCTGGCGCATCTGGGTCCGGCCGTCTCCGTCTTCGGC
>DATKZW010000582.1:0-2947 GCA_035527775.1 Sumerlaeia bacterium
GACCGTCGAGATGCTCTCGAGAATGCGGTCGCGGAACTCGGCGACCTCCCGCGCGACCGTCTCATCGACGGGAACGGGAGGGGGCATGGTTTGCGGTTGTGTCGCCATAGCGTTCTACCTTTCTCGATCGTTCTGACTCCCTTGCGGGATTTTCCTTTGCTTTCTCGCGGCGCCCGGCTCGGCGCTACTGCGCACTCTCCGTTGGGGTTGGAGTCGGCTTCCTCGGGTAGCCGCGGCGGAAGAGGACTTCCGGGCTGATGACCGGAATGCCGCGCTCTCCGCTCTGGCGCAGCTTCTTCAGGTCCTCGGGACTCTCGATTCGGGGACCTGCTTTGGCTGGGATGGCGAAGGCGTCGGGACCGAAGTCGACGTTGAGTTCGCCGCTGACGATCTGCTCGAAACGTTGCGTCATGGTGGTTCCGTCCGCGTCGTCATAGTAGGAGGCGGACTCGTAACGAGAGGGAACGGGGATCCCATCAAACTCCTTGTAGTCTTTCGCCGCGATCCTGCGCCTAAGATTGTCTTGGACGAAGAATTCGATCCGCCGGAAACGATGCCCGATCGCTGGATCAACGTAGACCTTCATCCGGTCGCCCGATTCCGGGTCCGCGAGCTCGTAAGCCACCACGTCCCGACCGTCGATCGCCCCCTTTTCGCCCCGCTCCGGGCGATCTTTGAAGCTCTCGATGACAGCGGGACTCACGACGCCGAGAGACTCCCACTTCAGCGGAAACGAGGCCGGCTTGTCGTCGTCGCGGGGAGGCGTTGCCAGGCGGTTCGCGTCGGGTACGTACATCACGCGCTTTCCGTCCTCGTAAACGGAGACGGTGCGCATTTGCCGAGAGGTGACGGCGGTGCGCGATTTGGGGGGGAACTCGGTCACGACTTCCTCCGGGTTGGCCGGCTCTTCCTCTCTGCGCCACTTCTTGGCCTGAAAGTCGAAGGTCGTCGTGCGTTTCAGGCGAAACTCCTGCACGGATCCCATTTCCTCTTTCAGCCTTTCTTTCGTTCTCGCCTGTCTTTCCTCGATGTCTTTCAGAAGGAGCTCCTTCTGCTCGTCCGGCATCTTCTCGATCCGGTCGTCCAGCCTTTCCCGCTGTTGTTGCTCCATTCTCTCGAGCATCTTCTCCCGCGCTTCCGGGCTGGGATGCGGGCGCCGGGTCTCGTCGTAGATCGAGGAGATTGTCCCCGTCCGGATTGCCTCAAGGTTTGCCTTGTTGGCTTTGAGAAACGTCTGGAAATCGAGAGGATCGCCGCTCGAGTCGCCGCTCGGAGACGTGCAACCGACAAGAAGCGGGGGAATGATCGAAAGCAGAAGAACCGGGAGGATCCGCCATCGAGAAGGAAGCCGACCGAGGCGGCCCCGCACAACGCGCCGCCGCGCAGATTTTCTTGCGTCGAAGCTCGACGTCTTTCCCGCGCGCGCTCTGATCCCCATCATTCGGATATTCTCCTTCCCTTCGCGAATCCGAGCATCCGATTACCATCTCACCATGGCTCGGGACTTTCAAGTCTTCTCGCCCCTTGTCCCATGCTCTTTTCTCCCTTTCTGCCATTGAACCACCGATGCAGACGAATCCTCACGAGAGGACTCGCGCCACTTCCCCTGAGAATCCGGGCGCGGGCCGGCCCTCCTCGCCCAATTCGGCCGCTGCGGACGGGGGCCGCGCTTCCGAGCCATTTCCAGACCGGGGGACGCCTCTTTGGGCGCATTCTCCGCTCATGCTCGGAAGACGCCAAGAGTCTTGGGACCGTGACGGGTTTTTCCTGGGGACAGCAGGAAGGGCTCTGGGCCGGTTCTCTTAGAGCGTGTGCGAAAAGGCTCTGGAGGAATGTGGGGAAAAGGCGGCATGGGCGTCCCGCCCATGTTTTTTCAAGAATCCACGGGCAGGATGCCCGCGCCACTCCCGCTCGCCGGCGGGCAGGTCATGAACCGGTCTCCTTTTCGCACACGCTCTTCGAGCGGCGGGATGGAGCGCGGACCGGCGCCTCGCCGCGCTAGTCAATGATGATCTCATCGAGCGAGCGCTTGGGCACGTGGTGCACGTCCTCGGCGTCCCGCCAGTACTCGATGCCGCCGTCGGGACCCACCGGGTCAATGACGACTTTCTCCTTAGGTTTCCCCAGGGCGACGATTAGCAGGACGTCGTACGGATCGGGGATGCGGAGGGTCCGCCGGAGCTCGTCGCGCTTGATCGAGCCGATCATGCAGCCGCCCAGCCCTCTTTCCGCCGCGCCGAGGAGGATGGTCTGCGCCGCAATGCCGTGGTCGCAGCCCGCCGACTTGCTCACCGTCGTGTCCAAGAGGATCACGATGTAAGCCGACGGTCTCTCCCCTTCCGCCGGCCCGGGCCAGTCCGTCAGGTACCCCGCCCAGACCGCGCAAGGAAAGATCTTGGCGTTTTTCTCGGGGTCGCACGACAGGATGTACTTCAAGGGCTGGAGATTGGCGCCCGAGGCCGTATGGCGGGCCAGGTCCACGAGTTTGCGCAACGTCTCGCAAGAGATCTTCTCGTCTTCGTAGAAGCGACGGCAGCTGCGGTTTATCAGAACAAGGTCTCTCAGCATTGGGTCCCTCCCTGCAGAGATTTCTCAAAGAAGCAATGGTTTTTCCCTTCGAAGCAATGGCTTTTCCCTTCCGTCGGGCGACTCCATATATGGCCGCGCGGACGCCAAGAGTCAAGGTTTTGTCGAGGCGCGCTCCCATCGCGCGATCCCCCTTGCATTGGCCTCCCGGTTCTGCTTTGCTTCAACCCGGCGCAAGACTGCGGGATCCCTTCCAGAAGATCGCCGAGAGGAGACCGCGGGCAGGGCCCGTAGGCGCCCAGGGGGGGTGCGCGCCCAAGGTGTGTAAGACTCGCGAAATGACGGTGTCGAACGAAACGGATTCTTGCCGCGGCGCGGAATCTGCTTCCTCCGCGGCGCCGGCGGGCTTCCTGAGGACGCG
>DATKZW010000583.1:0-4178 GCA_035527775.1 Sumerlaeia bacterium
ACGAGGAAACTCTCTTCGCGTTGGTGTTCCCACGGGACGCCGACATTGGCGCAGGGAAACTATCGGTGTTTTCCCCGATAGGAACAGCCATTCTGGGGTGTTCCGCCGGCGAGACCATCGAAACGCGCGTGCCCGCGGGGAAGCGACGGGTCAAGATAGAAGAGATACTCTACCAGCCGGAAGCGGCAGGCGACTATCATCTGTAGACCGGGATATGGTCGGACCGCCGCGCAGTAGGAAAAAGGGCAAGGGCGTCGTCGCGAGGCGGGGTTCACAACAGCGCCCTCGCGAAGATGGCGCCGAAAAAGGCCTTGCGCTTTCCGGGTCGGTCCCATAGTTTGTGAGGGCGTTTGGCAACCGGAATCGCGGGGGTCGTGCGAGCGAAATGCCCCCGCAGGAAGAGTGAAAGGACTTTTCGAGATGAAACTGCGCTTTGACAAGAACGTCCTCGCCTTCGCCACGGCTTCGACCCAGAGCGTGGCCAACCCCCAGAGCAGTCTCCCCATTCTCGGCAACATTCTGATCAACGCCTCAACCGACAAGGGCGTCGTCTTCGAAGCCAGCGACATGGAGTCGTGCGTGCGGTGCACCGTTCAGGCCGAAGTCGCGGAACCGGGCTCGATCACGGTTCCCGCCAAGACCTTCCACAGCATCGTGCACGAACTGCCCGACGGTCCCGTGGATCTGGACTTCTCGGCCGCCCTGGCCGGCATCACGAGCGGCGCCAATCACTATCAGCTCACCACCCAAACGCCGGAGGATTTCCCCACATGGCCGGACCTGCAGGCGAGCACGACGATCAGCGTCGAGCAGACGACGCTGAAGCGGATTCTCGATCACGTTCTCTACGCCCTTCCCCAACGCGACCCGCGCAAAGTGCTTCTCGGCGCGTTCTTCGACATCAAAGAGAACCAATTGATCTGCGTCGCCACCGACGGAAAGAAACTCGGCCTTTCGCGGTGCGACCTGCCCGAAATCGAGGGCGCCCAGCCGACCTCGGCCATTATCCCTCACAAGATCCTGAGCGAGGTGCAGCATAACCTCAAGGACGAGGGAATGGCGCGCCTCTTGATCGGCGAACGTCAGGTTGCCTTCGACCTGGGCGACCTGCTGTACCTCAGCAACCGCATCGACGGCATCTACCCCAACTACGACATGGTGGTTCCGAAGGACTTCACAAAGGAATTGCCCCTGAAGCGGTCCGATTTCCTCAATGAGGTGCGCCGCGCCTCCATCATCTCCGAGGAGCGCAACAATTCGATTGTCATGCGGTTCGAGCCCGGGAAGATCCATTTCTCCGCGCGCACTTACGAAGTCGGATCGTTCCAGGGCACTCTCGAAGTGAGCTACGACGGCGAACCCTTCGACATCGCCTTCAATCACATCTACCTCACGGAGTCGTTTCGCGTGATCGACAGCGAGGAAGTCATCATGAAAATCAAGCAGAACACCGCGCCCGTCGTGTTCGTCTCGCCCGGCAACGATCAGTCCCTCTTCCTTGTCATGCCGATCAAGCTCACCGACATCGCCGAGTTCAGCGAAGAGGAGTGAGGCTGTCGCTCGCGCGGTCTTCTGTCATAGCCGAGGGCGGCCGTTCCACACCTGCAACCGCTGAGGGCGGCTGATCCACACTGCGGGTCCCACGCGGGGGATCGAGTCATGTACATGACGGTCGCCATCGAGAATCTCCGGCGAATCCGACATCTCGAGGTGGACGATCTTCGGCGCGTGAACCTGTTTGCCGGGCGCAACAACTGCGGCAAGACCACGATCCTCGAAGGGATCTTTCTGCTCACCGGACCGACCAATCCCCAGCTCTTCATGAAAATCAACGGCTTTCGAAACGTCGGGTTCACCGGGGAAGACTCCTGGCGACTCTTCTTCCCCGACTTGGACACCCGGCGCGAGATCCGCGTCGCCGGAGAATTGAAGAATCCGCTGGAGAAACGGCGCCTGGCGGTCGAAGTCTGCACGCAGGCCTCGGCTCCTTTTGTGCCGACCTGGCAGCCGCCGCCGGACGATACGACGGGGGTCCGCCTGCCTGAGTCCGAGCCCGCTTCCGCGCCAAACGGTTTGGACCTGAAGTTCGCCTTTTCTAAGGGCAAGCGGGGCGAGACGGTTCGGTTCGCCTCCCGGATCACGAGCCGACAGCAAGGGTTCGAGATCAACATGCCGAAGAACTACACCGAGGAGCGCCGCGGCGTCTTCGTCAATGCCACGACCCTCCTCGGCGAGATCGGCCGTCGCTTCCACAACGCGCAGGTCAAGAAGCGCGTGGCGCCCTTCGTAACCGTGCTCAGACAAGTCGAGCCCGCTCTCGCGGATTTGTCTCTGGGAGCGGAGGGGCAGGTCTATTGCGACGTGGGGCTGCCCCATTTGGCGCCGTTGAACGTCATGGGGGACGGTGTTGTTCGCCTCCTTTCCTTCCTTCTTTCCATCGCCGACACGGAAAACGGCGTCGTTCTGATTGACGATATCGACCACGGGTTCCATGCCGATGCTCAGAAGATCCTGTGGCGGGCCATCTTCGAGATCTCGCGCGAGTTCAACGTTCAGGTCATCGCGACGACCCAGTCGCGGGAGTGCGTCGAATCCCTGAGCGCTTGCCGCGCGGATTCGGCCGCGGAAGAGGACGAGAGCCGGCTTTTTCTGGTTGAGAGGACCGAGAACGGCTGCCGCAGCGTCCGGGGCGGAGCGTGGTCATGAAACGGCCCGCCTTCTTTCTGGCCTGCACGGTCCTGGCCGGCGCCGTGGCGGGGCGCGTTGTCGTTGTGCCCGCCGCCGCGGGACTCGGCGCTTTCCTGCTCCTCCTGACGGCCGGGGTTTCGCTGTTCCTCCGCCGGTCGGCGCCCGCCGCGGCGGAGCAGGAGAACCGCCGCCGCCGCGCCGTCCTTACTCGCGTCCTCCTCGGAGCGCTCTTTTGCCTTGCCTTCTTTCAGCAGAACGAGACGGTCCGGCACGAGCGCCTGGCCGAGAAGCAAGCATTGCTGCTCCAGAGCGAAGGGCCTTACACGCTCCGCGCCACTGTTGCCTCCGAACCTTCGCGCCAGGGCCGGGGCGGCCGGCTTGTCGCGATCCTGCGGGACGTCGTGATCCTCGAGTCCTCGGGCGATGGCCTGCCCGCGCCGGGCGAGACGAATGCGGCAAAGGAGATTCCCGCCCCGATCCGTCGCTTTGCGGGTCGCGTGCAACTCTCCCTGTTGCGTCGCGCCGGCGAGGGGTTCGGAAAAGAATTGCCCGTTGCGGGCGAGCGGCTGGAGATCTCGGGGACGTTGCGGCCGCTTCCAGAGGTCGTCCATTCGGATTTGTTCGACTACGGCGCCTATCTTCGCACACAGGGCGTGGGCGCGCGCCTTTCGGTCTCAGATCCCGAAGACGTCCGCCGCGTCGAAGACGAGGGATCGAAGGCTCAGGCCTCTCTTTACCGCCTCCTCATGCGCTGGCGCCGATTGACGCTGACGCGGCTCGATCGGGCGCTTCCCCCTGAGCGTTCCGGCCTAATGCGCGCCCTGCTGCTGGGCGAGACGGGAGGACTCGAAGCGCGAACGCGCGAGACCTTCGTGCGGGCGGGAGTGGCTCACCTTCTCGCGGTCTCCGGCCTGCACACCGGCATGCTCGCCTTGATCGTTTTTGGGGTCTGCCGGATTCTTCAGGCGCCGCCGCGGCTCGCCGCGTGGGTCACGATCCTGTTGTTGGCGGTGTACTGTGTGCTGGTCGGATTTCGCGCGCCCGTCGTCCGGGCCTCGATCATGGCTGTGTGTTTGGCGGTTCCCGTCCTGGCGCGCCGGGCCGTCGACACGCTCACGGTTCTTTCCATCGCCGCCTTTTTCACGGCGTTGGTAAATCCGCTGGCGCCGTTCCGCTCGGACTTCCAGTTCTCTTACGCCTGCGCCTTCGGCCTCGTCACGTTGCGACCGGCGCTTCTGGAATTGTTCTCCTTCTCCTTTCGCGACCGCCCCTACTCCATCCGTCGTTTCCTGTACCTCCACAATCAGTGGATCGCCGGCGGGTTGGCCGCGGTCGTCGCCGCGCAGCTGGCCGTGATCCCCTTGCTTTCCATTTACTTTCATCAAGTCTCCCTGATCGGGTTCGTGGCGAACCTCTTGATGGTCCCGTTCGCCGGGGTCTTGCTCGCTTGTGGGTGGGCATTCTCGCTCCTGGCCGCCCTGGCGCCCGCC
>DATKZW010000584.1:0-4464 GCA_035527775.1 Sumerlaeia bacterium
GCCGCACGTGGCGTTGCTGCCTCAAGATGTTGTCTCTCTTGGGATCCTCGAAGATCTCCTGGGAGAGAAGGCTGGTCAGATCCCGAACCACCGAACACTTGTGGTCGATGGCAACGGCCTCATCTTCGAGGATCCCGGCCACGACGTGTTCCTGGTACTGGAGCAAGGCGTCCTTCTTGTCCCCGCAAACGTAGCAGTGCTTTGGGAACGCCTCCGACTTGATGGACTCCCGGACCGCCTCGGAGACGTGCTCTCCTTCGTGAAAGAGGACCTCAAGGGTCTTGCCATCGGCGGCGAGAACGTAGACGTCGAAATCCAAAGGCCGCTCGGCGAGAAGCACGTCGCTGGCGACTGGGATGAACTGCTTTTCCTTGGGCGCGCGGCGCCCCGCAAGGGATTCGATGCGCAATGTGCGGGATGCTTGGTCCCCTTTAGACTTGCTTGCCAAGACGGGCATCCTTTACGGCTTGCGCGAAACTCGCCGGAGTGCGCCTTATCCTGAGACGTTCCAGGGAAATGAGGCCGCCGGGTTCACGCATAGGCAACCCGGCGTGGGGCAGCTGACAGCAGAATCCTTCCGGGAAGAACTGCGGGGAGGACGCCGGATGGAAAACGGGGCCCGTGCCGGCGCTTAAGCCCGGGAGTTGCACGGCCCGGAATCTCCCCACACTTGCTTCCCGGGGCCGTTCTCTTCCCTTCAGACTTGGGCTTCGAGCGCGCCTCCGTCCATCTGTTCTCGCACACAATGGCTCAGCCCGACATTGCCCATTGCCGTCCGTACACGGGAATCATGCCGACACGCGGGTCGGCAAGCCCGTTCAAGCCGCGCCATTTTCCCCGTTCCCTGGCCATGAGTCAACCGGAATGCGGCCCCCGGAATGCGGGCCCCTCCCCGTTCCCGCTGGGAGGAGGCAGACGGGGTCCGTGAAGACGGAAGCGGTGACAGGAGGCTACTGTGCCGCCTCGCCGCCAGCGTTCGGGGCGCGGTTGCGCTTCCTCTCCGCTGCCGCGGGGTAGAGTTTTTCCAGGCATTCGGGACAGACGCCGTGGCTGAACTGCGCCTCGGTGTGCTCGTGCACGTAGGCCTCGACCTGGCGCCAATAACCCCCATCGTCGCGGATTCTCTTGCAGCTAGCGCAGATCGGCAGGATGCCGCGGAGCGTCTTGATTTCGGAAAGCGCCTGCTTGAGCTCGGCGATCAGGTCTTCCTTCTGCCGCTCGAGCCGCTTGCGCTCGATCGCGTACCGGATGGCGCGCACGAGCAGGCGATTGCCCACGTGAGCTTTCACCAAGTAGTCCTGCGCGCCCTTGTTGACCGTGCGGAGGGCCAACTCCTCGTCGTCGAGGCCCGTCAAAACGATGATCGGCAGGTTGGACGCGGCGGCATGCACGCGAGCGAAGGTCTCGAAGCCGTGGCTGTCGGGGAGCGACAAATCCAGCAGGACGATGTCGATGTCGGCGTCGAGGCTCTCAAGCGCCGCCGAGAGGCGCGCTTCGCGCCGCAACGCAAAGGCGCCCGGCCGAGCGTCAGCCAGGATTTCCTCGATCAGCCTGGCGTCGGCGGGATTGTCCTCGACGAGAAGGATCTGAACGGGCCGGTTTGCCATCTCAGGCGCCCTTTGGGAGCTTGACGACGGTGAGCCAGAAACTCTCCATCGCGCGCACAACCTGCATGAACTGACCCAAGTCCACCGGCTTGGTCACGTAGCAGTTGGCCTTGAGGTCGTAAGCCTTGACGATATCCTTTTCCGCCTGCGACGTGGTGAGAACAACGACGGGGATGCTCTTCAGGGACGCATCCCCTTTGATCTCCTCGAGCACGTCCATCCCGCCTTTGAGCGGAAGATTCAGATCGAGAAGAATCAGATCGGGCCTCGCAACGTTGGCGAAAGCGCCTTCGCGCCGGAGCATGGCCAGCGCTTCCTCGCCGTCGCGCGCCACGCGGAGATTGTTGCGCACCTTGGCTTCCCGGAGGGCTTCCTGGGTCAGGCGCACGTCGCCCGGGCTGTCGTCCACAAGGAGGATCTCGATGGGCGAGTCCACGGCTTCTCTTCTCATGGGAGCGGGTCTCCTTTGGGACGACGGCGAAGCGACGCGCGCGCCGGAATCACGCACAACGGGATTCTTGGCTCGGCGCCGTCGCCCAGCGCCCGATCGCCGGAAGGTGACGGCGACCGCAAGTTCGATGGGAAACCAATCCACGCAACGCTTGGCTTGTGTCTACGCCTCCGGTTCTCCTCGTCCCTGAGAGTCATGCGACAGCATGGGCGGAAACCATCCCTCCGTCAAGACCATACTGAGATCTCCCGACCCGCATCGCGGCGCGACTCGAACCTCTCCCTTTCGACGAGGCGTCCGCGGCGATGGCTCCGCGAGTCAGTTTTTCTGATGCCTCCGCGAGTCAGTTTTTCTCTTGAGCCTTTCTGCGGGGCCTTGTATATTGCATCGATTAGGTTGGAGCGCCCCTTCGGTTGCCCGGACAGCGAAGGTGAGTTTTTCGAGCGCGAGAAGACCTTAGATTTCGGAATTTCCGGGGTAAATTGGGAGATTGTGTAGCTTATTGTACAACGATGCCCATTATTGTCCAATCCGATAACAGCATTCTACTGGAGACGAATGCTCCGGATTTCGAGGCGGCGCGGGATGCTCTGGTCCGCTTCGCGGAACTCGTGAAAAGCCCGGAATATCTCCACACTTACCGCCTAACGCCCCTATCGCTCTGGAATGCGGCTTCCGCCGGTCTGACGGCGGACGAGATCATCCGTCTCCTCCAAACCTACTCGAAGTACGAAATCCCCCAGAACGTTCTGGTCGACGTCCGCGAGCACGTGGGGCGTTACGGCCGCCTCCAGCTGCTGCGGTCCGAGTCCAGTGGAGCGGGGCTGATTCTCCGCTCAAAGGATCCGGTCCTTATCACGGAAATCAGCCGCAACCCGAGCTTGCGCCCCCTGATCCAGAAGAAGATTGACCGGCACACGATCTCGCTCAAGCCTGACGCACGCGGCGCGATCAAACGGGCGTTGATCAAGATCGGCTACCCCGTCGAGGACTTGGCCGGGTACGAAGACGGCGAGTCGCTGACCATCAGCGAACGGACGGTGACGCGGTCGGGTCGCCCCTTTCGGCTCCGTCCCTACCAGCTCGACGCCGTCAATGCCTTCTGGGCGAGCGGGGCGGCCTCGGGAGGGTCGGGCGTTCTGGTGCTTCCGTGCGGAGCGGGGAAAACCGTCATCGGCATTGGGGCTCTCAGGCGGGTGTCTCAGCACACGCTCGTGGTGGCGACCAATATCGTGGCCTTGCGCCAATGGCGCGACGAACTGCTCGACAAGACCGACATCGACGCGGACCTGATCGGCGAGTACTCGGGAGAGCTCAAGCAGATTCGGCCGGTCACCTTGACCACGTACCAGATCCTCACCTACCGCAAGAAGAAGAACAGCGATTTCCTCCACATGGATCTCTTCAACCGAGGGCGCTGGGGCCTGATCATCTACGATGAAGTGCATCTTCTGCCCGCTCCCGTGTTTCGAGCCGTGGCCGACTTGCAGGCGCGCCGCCGCCTGGGATTGACCGCCACTCTCGTGCGCGAGGACGGCAAGGAAGACGATGTTTTCAGTCTGATAGGGCCGAAGAAATTCGACATTCCGTGGAAGGACCTGGAGAAACAAGGTTGGATCGCCCAGGCCGTGTGCACCGAGATCCGCCTCAATCTGCCCGAGGAGCGACGGATGGCCTACGCCGTGGCCGACCGGAAATCCAAGTTCCGCATTGCCTCGGAGAACCCCGAGAAACTGCGCTGGGTGGGGAAACTCATCGACCGCCACCGGGGCGACAACATCCTCATCATCGGCCAGTACCTCGATCAGCTCGAGGAGATCCAAAGGAAAGTGGGCGCGCCCATCATCACGGGCAGAACGCCGAACAAGGAACGCGAACAAATCTACGGGGATTTCAAAGCGGGACGCCAGAAGCGCATCATCGTCTCGAAGGTGGCCAATTTCTCGGTGGACCTGCCGGACGCGAACGTCGTGATTCAGGTCTCCGGCACCTTCGGCTCAAGACAGGAGGAGGCGCAGCGCCTCGGGCGCGTCCTCCGACCCAAACCGGGCGACAACCAAGCCCATTTCTACTCGCTCGTCACGCGCGAGACGAAGGACCAGGACTTCGCGGCGAAACGCCAGCTCTTCCTCACCGAACAAGGATACCGCTACCAGATCGACGTCGATGGAAGAGGCGATTGACGGCAACGTCCGCGAGGAAACCGCAAGGACAGGATGAAGCTCAAGAGCGCCCTAAGATCTCTGGATCCCCAGGCTCTAGACGCCATCCGGCAGTTTTGGGGTCTTCCCGAGATTCCAGGCGATGGCGGTGAGCCGCCCGACCGGGATTTCTGGGTAAATCACCTCTATTCCCGCCTTCAGAACGCGGCGAACTTCCGGGCCGCGTATGCCAAGCTCGACGACT
>DATKZW010000585.1:0-8238 GCA_035527775.1 Sumerlaeia bacterium
TCGGTTTTGCGACAGACCAGGACTTTCTGCCCGCCCGTAGGAAACCAGACGGTCCGACCGAAGACGTAGCGGCGGATCTGCTCGGCGAAGCCCACGGGGTAGGGCCGGTCCTTGGGCCAAGCATCGCCGGCAAAGGCGTGACGATGGTTGTTGGGCGAGTTCAGAAGAAACGCGCGAAGGTTCTCGGAGAAATCATTGCCGCCAGGCAACCCCGCCGTGTTGCCGTGCCAGAACCACCACGCCCGGAGATCGAAAGGTTCCATCTCCCACGCTTTGCCGCGGCGCCGCTCGAGCTTCCGGCGGTTCTCCAGGCTGTCGTCGAGGATCTGGATGTCGCCGGCGGGATCAATGGTTTTCCAGCGGACCTCGCAGTTGCGGAAGTACCAGGCGCAGGGCCACTCCGATGCGCCGTCCTCCACGGAGATGGTCAGGGGTTTCCCCTCGGCGATCGCGCGCTCCTGACGGCGGCGGATCTTGCCCATCTCTTCGGCAAACTCGTGGGTGGTGCCGGTGTAAACGAAGAGTTCCGAGGGCGCGTCGGGCCGGACGAAGACCGCGCACACGTGCTGCCCCGCGGCGTAAAGGACGCCGAAGGCCGCCAGCGCGGCGACGCTGATTCCGAAAAGAAGAACGCCGGGGTTTGCCTGCGGCCTCGAAGACGCTCGCGTCCTCGAGCCTCCTCCGGCAACCATGCGGTCGACGAGCCAGCCGGTGGCCGCGTCGCGGACGCGCGGGTGCACGGCAAGCCAGTGCCCGGCCAAGAGCGCGGCAAAGAGACTCACGGCAAAGGCCTGGTAGGTCAGCAGCCATGGCACTTTCTCGTTGAGGATGGCGTAGATGCCGATAGTGTAGACAACCAGATAGGCGGACAGGCACAGCAGCGGTAGAGGAACGGGCCTCCAGAAGAGGCTTCCTGAAGGACGGTCCGCCGCCTCCTGAGAGTCCACCGATGGAGTTCGCGCGGGAGATTCGCGACCTTCATCCCCCCCCCTCCCCTTGCGTTTCTCGCGCCGGCTCTTCTTCGCCCGTCCCTCTTGCGGCCTCGATTTCGCGGGTTGTGTCCAGGTCTTCCTTGCGAGCCGTTCCAGGATGAAAAATGAGAGAAGCAGCGCCGCCAAGACGAGCGGGAAGGCTTCATACAAGACCAGCCGGGGAAAGTAGTACCACCAGGCGCCCCAGATCCGGAACTCCCCCGTTTGGTGTTTGAACCAGTACTCCAGGTACCTATACAAGCCGGCTGAAGACCCGACCCGCGCATTCGTGCCGAGGGAGCAAAAAAGCAGAAGATAGAGAGCGGCGGCGCACATGATCTGCGCGACAAATCCCCAGAAGCCGAACAGTCGCGGTTCCCAGAGAGAGAATGCTTCCCCTATTCCTCCCGCGTTTCCGTGAGCTCCCGCCTGCTTCTCCTCTCCGGCGTTCTCGTCCTCTTCTTCTCTCTCCGGCGCAGGGGAGGGCGCCTCTCTGTGAGTTGGAAACATGAAATCGGGCAGAACAAAGAGCGTTGCCACAAGCCCCAGCAGCAGCGCCCGGACAGTAAGGGTGCGCGTCAATTCCGGCAGGAAGTCCTTGACTTTCACCTCCTTGACCCATTGCGCAAGCGAGACGAAGTAGTATGCCATGAGAACGTAAAAAAGGAGAATGAGGCACGCCGTCAGGACTAGGGAAGCGCGCGTTCGCTTTTTCTCGAGGTAGAGTGAAAGCCCTTCGGCCAGAAGGAGCAGACAGATCGGCGCGGCGAACGCGATCCGAATGTAGCCGGCGCGCACGTCTTGCCGGCCGGGCGCCGTGAAATACCCCGACTGCCCCTCGAAGGTCTCCTTCGCAGTGCGCTCCACGATCGACGTGCTGTGCGCCGCAACCCGCGTCAGGCCCTCGATCAGCCCGGTTTCCGGACTCAACCGGCAGTCGACGGCAACATAGAGAAACACGAAGACGGAGAAACAACCGAAAGCGATCAGGAGCCGCGTCAGTGGAAGATACCGAATGAACACGTCCTCCAGAGCTCGCCGCGGAGAGCGGATCAACCGCACAACGGCCCAGGCGACGACGAAAGAGCACAGGGCGAAGCTATTGATGTAGGAGTTCTCCTTCGTGCAATAGGAAAGAGCGAGGAAAACGGTCGCCGCCGTCAGATGCCGCACCCGCGCGGTCCGCAGATAGAGAACGCCCGAAACGATCGTCCCGGCGAGCCAGGCAGTCTGGTAAACGTCGTTGCGAGCGAAGCGGGAGAAGTAGTTGACGGTGGGCGAGAGAATCAGGAAGGCCATCGCGAGAAGAGCGGTTCCCCGCCCGAGGACGTCGCGCAAAAGCCAGAATGCGAGCACGAGCAGGAGTCCGACGACGGCGTAGGGCGTGCGCGCGGTATAATCGGTGTCGGGTAGGAGCTTATGGAAGATCGCGCCGAAGTGGTAGAGGAAGGGACCGTGGTAGACGGGATCGTATTTGTACGTGACAGCCCCTTGATTGGCAACCTTCCACGAGTGAAGAGCGTGGATCGATTCGTCGTGATGGAAGGCCCGGTAGTCGAGGGCGGCGAACCGACTGACCAAGAGCAGGACCACAAGTCCGGCAAGAAACGCGCCTGCAAGCAATCTGCCCAAGGGGGCCACGACCGCCTGCGCCAACTCGTAGTTCTCTGATCCGGCCGGCGAATTCGGAGTTCTTTCAGGCTCTCTGTCTGTCATGGTTCCAGATTCTCGCCGCTGCAACAGCCGTCTCCTGTCACCGCGCGGCGCCCGCCCCGCAAGCGACAAGACGGGGCGAATGCGCGCGTTGACCATATATAGCCCAAGAGGAGCGACTGATCCACTGGGGAATCAGTCGGGGCGAAGGGCAAGAAGCTGCGGACTATGTCCCTCCGCGGCCTTGCGAAACGCCGACGCGCGTCCGGGAGCGGCTCGCAACGCGACCGCCCCCCGTGCTTCCCCCTTCCTTAGTCCCCCCTCTCCGCCGCGGGTTCTTGATTCGATGCCGGCTCTTCTTTCTCTAGCTTCTCCTTCTCCATCCGCTCTTCGACGCCGGGGGGAAGAAAGGGCCTGTCCACTTTCTTTGGGAGAAAGGGCTTGAAGTCACTGGGCGGGGGCGGGGGCGTCGGGCGCGGCGCCGGGGATAGGACGTCGTCTGCCGGAGGCGGGAGATCGATGCTTTGTTGCTGAACGGCAACCACAGCGCCCCTCACCGAGGACTCATCGGCTTCAACGACCTCAAGGATCCGGACCTTGCCGCTGTCGTAAACCGTCTTCCAGAACTCCTCGTTCCCCGCTTCGAATTTCCGAAGGCCGGAGGCGGGGTAGTGAATGCGCTCGAGGGGGCCAACGATCACGTACTTGGCGCGGTAGCGAGCGAGAATGCGGTGGGCGTCACGCGGCTCCGGCGTTTCATAGATCCGCTGCAGCTCTCGCCGGCGACGTTTGACCACGTCGTGCCCGATGGCGGCCCGCTGCTGCATCTGGTGCCATTCCCATCCGGCGACGGCGGGCAGACCCGTGAACATGGCGAACCGGTTGCCCCAGCCGTAAAGCCGCGTGTTCCCCTCGGCAATAACGGGCGAACCCTCGACGTTGTCCAGCAGCCACTGGATGGCGTCCTTGTCCCACGCCAATCGAACGCGTTGTCCCTCTTCGTGAATCTCGGCCTTGTCAAGGAAGGCGGCGCCGTCCAGCGTCGAACCGACGGCGTTGTCGAAACGGTCGTAGAGGCGCGCCCGTGTTGCCAGGAGCGGATACAGCATCGTCCCGGCGAACAGGAGACTGAAGCCGCCGATCCAAAGAGTCTTGCTGAACCACGCCCGCCGCGGCAGGACTTGCCGGATCCGCGCAATCCCGGCGGCGCTGGCCACGGAGAAGAGGACCCACGCTTGGAGGTAGAATTTGAAGACCGTGTTCATCCGGCTGATGTCTCTGCCTCTCAGCACCCAGAACTCGACGAAGATGGTCAGCGCGAGACCCGTTGCGGCGAAGCCTAGCGCCAACTGCCATGGGGGATCGGGACGGCGGCGCAACGCCAGGAGAACCGCCCCCGTCAAGATCCAGAAGGCCAGACCAGGCGGCGCGTGGCCCAGCCAAATCAGACCGGCGCCAATCAAGAGAGCGAGGACAAGGCAGGGAAAGCCCAGGATGTAAGAGAAGCCCGGACGCACAAGAGCTCGGTGCAGCAAAGCCAACCGAACGAGCCGGTCGAGCCTCCAGATTCGCCGCCACGCCATTCTCAGGAGCCGCACGACGCCGTTGTGTCCCGGCCCAAACCGGAAGTCCGTGACGAGTGCGAAGAGAATGATGAAGACGAAGAGACCGTGGATGATCAAGTAGTCGAGGAGTGGGGTCCGCGTCCCCTTCCACGCTTCGAAGCCGCTGATTCCCGCGCCGTACCATTGCCGATAGGGCAGAAAGAGCGCCGCGCCCAAGATGATGACGGCGCCCCACAAGCACACCGCGTCTCGCAGCCCCCGCAATGTGAAGCGCCCTCCGTCGCACGACCACTCGCGCGCGACGAGCGCGAAAAGCAGCAGAGAGGCGTACGTCGGGAAGTCCCAGGGGTTGGTTGGCCAGAGCGCCCCGATCGCCAGCGCTGCGAGCCCCATCCAGAGCCATCCGCCTATCCTGGAGACAAAGGCCGATCGGGGGCATTCCGCCCGCCTCGTGGATGCGTGGCCGACAGCCATAGCGGCGGCGCCGCCCGTTCCCGCTTTTCTCCGCGCACTCCGCGCGAAAGCCAGCATCAAGCCCAAGGCGAGCAACGCCAGGGGGAGAGCCATCAGGTGGGGATGCAGGTCGGAATAGAGAAACGTGAAGAAGGGAAACTCGGTAATGGGGGGCGCTTCCCCGGAAGCGTGCCTGATGGCGCGGGTGGCGTTCCAGTACCACCATTCCTGGCGAAAGTGCAGATTCTGATGCCACCAGTCGAACTGGAAAAGCCCCTTCTCGCCCGCGCGCAGTTGCTGGAGTCCGGTCGCAAGAAGCGTCGAGAAGCCGTCCCATGCGCGCGAGAGAAAGGCGCCGGCGCCCACCTTCGCCGGAAGTTTGCTGAGTTTCGAGAAACCTTCCAGGAGGAGTCTCACCTCGCCCAGATTGCCCGCAATGACGGCGAAGACCGCCCCGAGAAGGCCCCAGCGGATCTCGCGGGACCGCATCCGTCTCTCGTCGCCGCGGCGGCTGACAAGGGCCAGCGTCACACCGAAGGCGCCCAGCGCCGTCATCGCGAAGAAGGCGGGGATGGTCAGGTTAAAGGCGACGGTCGGAAGAATCCCCGTGAGCTTGATCAGACTCGCCACGAGGACAAAGCCGAAATAGTAGTAGTTGAGGTACCCGCCCGCGTACCACGGATCGTAGGGAGGGAAGTAGGGAGAGCGAATCACCGCGTTCAGGTAGGCCAGTTCCATCGGCTTTTCGCCCCCCATACTCGGGTGCCAGAGATCCGGGTTTCTCCAGCGAATGAAGAGAAACAACAGGAAGGCGCCCCAGAAGAGGGTCGTCTCGACAATCACCACTCCCCAGCGTCGCGCGAAAAAGACCGCGAGATCGCTCCGACGCCAGAGGGTCAGAACGGCCGCGCCGCAAGCCCAGAGAAGCATAACTCCCGCAATGGTCCCCCTCGTGAAAGACGACCACTCGACGCTGGCCAGGATCCAGATGAGCCACCCCGTCAACAACATCCCGAGCGTCTTGGCGAAGGCGAATCCCCGGTCCGGAAGATTCGGCGTCGCCAGGAAGAGATAGGGAAAGGCGATCAGGCCGAGGACCTCGAGCAGGACGATCCAAACCAGAACGGGATGGCGGTTCGAGAAACTACCGCGTTGGAAGATGCGCGACCATGTGCCCGCCTTCTGATAGGCTTCGAGCCTTTCAGAAGGCAGCATCAAGGCGTTCGGCGCGTTGGAGGCTTGAAGCGCCGTGAGGGGAAGGATGGCGTCAAAGTCCACGCTTGCCAAGATCTGGAACGCTTTTTCCCGATCGTAAGGCTTGCCCGCGCCGTCCGCCTCCGTCCTCTTCTTGAAAACCTGGACGCGAGGATGATCGTAGACGTGAAAGGCCTCCTCGGCGCCCTGGTCGGGGATCTCGATGCCGAAGAGGCGGGGATAAGAAGTGAAATCGGCGACCCGATCGAAACCCAGGCTCCCGTCAAAGAGAGCATTGTAATAGCGGATGGTCATCGGATAGCGGGTGGGTAGGCGGGGAATGGAGTCGTAGAGGCGGTTGCTGCTGAGGATGATGTAGTCCGTCTGGTCGAGCCAGCCGATCGCCTGCTTGAGCTTCGTCTGGTCGTCGTTGTTATACCATTGCATCTGAATGCCGCGGTACATGTTGCCGAAGGGATCGCGGCCTTTGGAACGCCCCGGCAAGGCGTCGTCCCAGTGCTCGTTGGCAAGCGCCGAGCCGGTCGGGACATTGTCGTAGAGCCATTCACTGGCCGCGACCCGGCTGTGGGGGCGGCGGTAGATGCTCGTGAAGGCAAAGGCCCAGAACGCCGTTCCGGCGAGAACCAATGCCGCCGCGCCCCCCGCCGCGAGTCTCCGCCAGAACAGGCGCGGCCTGTCCGTCTCCCCGGACCTGCGGGCGCCCGCCCAATCCCAGAACGCGACCAGAAGCCACGCGGCCAGCAGAGCCAGACAGGGATAGATCGGCAGGAGGTAGCGCATGGACTTGACCCACTGCGTGCCCTGGTGGAGGAAAAGAACGGCAACCCAGCTGAAGGCAATCAGATGCCAGCCGGCGCGGCGTCTCGCCAGTTGCCAGCCGGCCAGCAACCATCCCAACCACGCGGCAACGCCCAGGAGCGGTCCCATTCCCCAAAGAACCATGTTCTTCCAGGGGAACCAGAGGGCCGGACGGTTCGCCCACTGGATGCCGAACGGGGCGTCGCTCTCGCCCGTCATCCCCCGACGGGCCTCTTCCATGTTCCCGAGCCAACGTTTGCTGAGAATCTTTTCCGCGAACTTCCGCTCGCTCCACTCGATATCGAAGAGCCCGGGCCCTCTGAAAGCATCGGGTTGAGCGACGCGGAAGACGGCAAAGGCGACGCCGGCCATGAGGACAAGAAGAAGAAAGGTCTTCGCCCCGGCGCGCGCCGCGAGCCCGGAATCGCGGCGCGTGTCCCAAACGTGCCACACACGGTAGGCCCCGACGATTGCGGCCACCAAGGCGAAGGTGAAGACCGACACTTTGCAGGCCATCGCCAGGCCGAAAAACAGACCCGAGAGCGCGTAGTCGCGCAGCCGCCCCCGGCGTTGCACGCGCGCGAGAAAGTAAAGGGCGCCCGTCATGAAGAAAATGGCGTGCGGATCGACGACGAAGAAGTGGGCGTGCTGGATCGGCAGGACCATTGCCGCATACAGGAAAGCCGCAATCAAGGCCATCCGCTCGTCCCGGTACAGGGCGCGAACAAGGAGGAAGAGAAGAATGAGCGTTCCCAGATCCAGGGCCCCGCTGACCACGCGGCCCACCAGGTGGACCTGGTCGTATCCTTGGCGATCCACAAGGATGGAAACGCCTTTTACGAGAGTCGTTGGCAGAGTGCCATAGACGAAGAAACCGTAGTTCTTGTTTCGAGCATTGAGGGGCGAGCGCGATTCGTCGAGGTACTCGGAAAAACTCTTCGGCCACTGCAGCGCGGCTTCGACCATGGTCAGGAAGCGCTCGTCGGGGTGCAGGTGATGTCCGTCGTCCCAGTTGAGTCCGTCGAAGCGAAGCCAGCCTCCCAGAAGAAGGATGGCGGCCAGGAGGGTCAAGAGGGCGCGCCGGGGGACTTTCCGTCGCGGCGGGGCGGGAAGGATGTACTCGCGCCTTGCTCCCGACGGTTTCTGCTCCGCTTTCATGTCCATTTCGTCGACTGTTTCCGCCTTGCGAAGGGAGAGAATCCGGTAGACCGAGCGAACCGATCCGAATCGATAGGAGGAAAGAGCGAGAGCTGCGGCGGCAAGGGAAAGCAAACCTAGAAGACCAGCCGCCGTGTTCCCTCCGCGCGCCAGAAGCCACAAGAACATCGCCACCCCCACGACCAGGCCCATCCCGACAGCCGCGAGCAGAAGGGACGGAGCGTGACGATCTCGCCAGGCAGCCCGCAACCGATCCAATGCGGAAACGCCCGCAGCGGATTCCCCTTCCTCCGGGCTCGCCCTCATCGATCCGTGCGCCTGCCACTTCCCGCTGATCACGCGATGCCAACAAAGAGCGAGGATCGCGACCGCGAAGCAAACGAAAGCCAGGGCAGGCGGATCGCCGCGGCCCGTGCCGCCTCCCG
>DATKZW010000586.1:0-3139 GCA_035527775.1 Sumerlaeia bacterium
GTCGGGGAGGGTGAAAGGCCAAACCGTCACTGAGATCGGGACCTCAGAACGGTGCGTTGCGCCTTTCGTGTCCTCCAGACGGAGCGCCATCGTCCCGACGTAGTCCCCGGGAGGAGTCCCCCTCGGCACGTAAACCGAAACCCACAACGGCTGGGTGCGATTGTCGAGGATGCGGATCGTTTTCTCCTCCAGAAACGCGTCGGGGAAAAACGCCGGCGCTTGGCGCAGATAGCTCGTCGGGTCGACGTTCAGATGGGGATTGCGGAGAACGTAGAGATACCAGAGCCAGTGGGCGGAGAGATGCTTCTTCGGGATGCGGGCGCCCCGCGGGCCGACGAGATCCGGCAGCTGAAAACTCGCCTTGGCGATCTCGGGCCCCTCGGGGACGTGGACGGCAACTTGTGCGTCCTCGGTCTCGTTGCGCCCGGCTTTCAGAAAGACCGCCTCCGATGCCCCGATCGGCTTTCGGCTTTCTGGAAAGACCTTCTCGAGGGAATGGGTTGTCCAGATCTCAGCGGGCATGCTCTCTCTCCTTATCTCCCTTGACAGGATAGCAGGATGCCTCCGCGCATGGGAGTCGAATCCCGTTCATCCTCCTATCCTCTCGGATCAGAACTCGTCCGCCATCTCGACCATCCGCTCGTAATTGCGCAGCACGTGCGGCGCGATACGGCGACCGTAAGGGCACGAGGAGGGCATGAGGACGAACCCCCGCCCCTCTCCCGCCGTGCCTTCCTCGAGGGCGGTTCGGATCTTCTCCTCGAACTGGGGAGTGTCCAGGTTCTCGAGATCGCTCGCCTCGAGATTGCCGAACAGGGTCATCTGCTTCCCGTGCTTCTCCCGCACGTAGGCCAGCGTCACGTCTCCCTGCCCCGGCGGCTCGATGGGGTCGAGGCCCGTGCAGCCGGTCTCGGCGATATGATCCAGGATGTCTTTCAGCCGCCCGTGGCAATGGATGCGCCCGTAGCCGCCGTGTTTCTGAATCGCCTCGACGATGGGCGCGTCGTAGCGCGTGACGTACTCATGAAACAGATCGGGACGGAGGTACGGGACGGACGCGTATTCAGGGCCGCAGATCCGCCAGAGGCGCCCAGGCAGCGCCTCGGCCACGGCCTCGATCCTCTCATAGAGGGGCGCAGCCGCGCGTTCGAGGGCGCGGTGGAAAAGCTCCGGCTCCGTGGTCGCGACGACCGTGAAGGTCCCCAGGTCGAAAAGGGGCGCCACGCAGCAGATCGGATCGCCGGTGTCGAGCATCGCGATCCCCGAGTCGCCGAGCGACTCCTCCGTTGCTAGAAAGGAATCGGAGACCACTTCGCCGCCCGGCTCCGCCGCGGGGAGATCGAGCCACGCCTTCAGGTCGTCCACGTCTTTGATGTAGTGCTCGAGCGTCCACACGGTGTTGATGGCCGGGTCGCGGCGAACGCGGCTGGTGAGCGTGCGGCTTCCCGCGCGGATCGTGTGCGTGACGAAAAGCGTGCCATTGGCATCGGTTTCTTGTTCGACGGTCGTCAGCTCCGCGAGCGGGTCGGGAGAGGATGATCGCCAAGGCGCCCCTCGCATGAGGATGATGTCGGTCTTTTCTCGGGCGAGTTCGAGTATGGGAAGCCACGATGGATCGGAGAAGACGTTGAAGGGGTCGTCGTTGGCCGGGTTCTGGTCGGTGCCGCTAACCTCGTAGAAGTTCACGGCGGGCCGGTCGACCGGTTCCCCGCGGAGGCTAGCCATCAGGCGTTCGCGTCGATTCATTCTCGGACCTTTCTGGACGCCGCGTCACCAGGTTTCCCGTTCTGACCCTCGCGCTCCTTGCGGCGCGTTCTCGAGTCTCCGGGGTTTCCTCGGTTCAGACTTAGGGCGGGGGCATCGCCCCACCGCGCTCCCAGGCAGCCTGTCTCCTGGTGGGGCGATGCCCCGCTCTACTCTTCGAGGACAAGAAGCCAGCCACGGCCCGGCGCAATGGGGATCGGCTGGTCGGCAGTGAAATCGGTCTCGTCCTGGAAACCTTCGATCCGAGGGGCGCGGATGCGTGTGTTCCTTCGACTTAGACCCAGCTTTCTCCAGTTTATCTTGAGGTTGCATTCGACCGGCTCGGCGGCCCAGCTGGCCATCGAGACGAGCGATTTGCCTTGCTTCTTGTAGACCGTTGCCAGGACTTCCGGGTGATCAGTCGTCACGGGGCAGGAGTCGACCCAATAGCCGATCATCTCGGCGTCCTCGATCCCGAAAGCGTCCCAGAATTCCCAGACCGGCGCGGGATTGCCCGACCAGGGCAGGCGGCCCGTCATGCCGTAGAGCATGCCGCGCCAGGGGTTGCCGCCGCCTTGGAGCATCTCGCCCATGATGCCGTAAGGGATGCCGCAGATCTCGACCATCCAGTAGTCGGGCGACTTGTTGTAGTCGAAACCTTCGCCGAACCAAATGCTGTCGACGTAAGGGAAGATCTCCATGTAAAGGTTGGCGCAGTTCGCCCATCTCGCCCAGTCGTTGAAATGGTTCCACGAATGCAGGTCGATCAGAGAACCGGCGCGTTCGCGGTCAAGAACTTTGCGCGCGCGTCTCATGATCGTCCGGTCGTAGGCCGTGTCGTCGACATAGATGCCGTCGATCTCGACGTTGCGCAGGAGCCACGAGAGCCCCTCGATGTAGTAGTTGTGCCATCGCGACATCGGGGTCGTCAGGATGGAGGCGTCCACCTGGCCTTTGAGCTTGCCGTCTCGGAAGACATGTTTCCACGCCGGAATGTAGCCCTTGCGCAGGTGCCGCACCAGCCAATCGTCCGCTCCCCCTTGCCCCGGGACTCCTTCGCCTTTGCCTCGGGCGATCACTTCGTCGCCAAGGCTGCGCAGCGCCCACAGCTCGGGAAGGTGGTTCGTCAGTTCGCGGACGGTGTAGTAGATCTTGACGCGCAGACCTTTCTCATGCCCCTGACGAACGAACGCGCGCATCGCGTCCACTGTCAGGAACGGATAGTTGATCCAGGGATTGAGGTCGTTGCCGTGATGGACGTTGACGACGTTGGCGCCTCCGGCAATGGCCCCGTCGAGGTACTCGTTCACGTTCGGCCCGCCGTTGTGGTAGTAGCGCATGGCGAACCGTTTCGCCGGGACGATGGGGCGGAAAGGGGTGATGAGGAGGTCGAAAT
>DATKZW010000587.1:0-3868 GCA_035527775.1 Sumerlaeia bacterium
AATGTCGATGAGTTTGGCTTTCGGAAGCGTCTCGCGCCACTTGCCCGTCTTGAGCGCGTCGCCGCTCAGGCCGTTGCGCTCGAGCCATGTCGGATCGGCCGTCTCTTTCGGCTGCTCGTATTCCGTCGAGGGATGGTACCAGGCCCCGACGATCTTGCACGGCATGTAGTACACGTGGCACTCGCCCGGGACCGTGCGAGGCTGAAAGGCGATGACGCCCGCTTCGCGCGCGACTTCGAGCCGCGCGACGTTCTCGATCGCCTCGCCCGTCGCGACGTCCACCACGACGACGTTCTTCTTCTCGGGGTGGGCGTCGCGCCGCCGCCACGGGATCCGCGCGACAACGGCGTCGGCCGCCGCCTCGACCCGCACCCTCGCCCGATGGTTGCCCCGCTCCCCCTCGGGCCAATCCCCCACGCCGTACTCCACCGGTTCATCGCTCAACATGATCTCTCCTCCGTTCAAGCGACTCGCCCAGAGAAACAATCCCAGACTCAGCAAGACTCGCCGCGCATGATTCATGGCAACCCTCCTCCGCCGACTCGGACCCGCACTATCTGGTAGGCCCTTTCCGAAGTCCATACATTCAACTCGCAAGTGCAACTCGCGGCCTTGGCCGGAGCGGTAATTCGTTGAACCTGTTGATGTTTTGGGTATTGTGGACATGTAATTGCTGAGAGGTCTGCGATGGGAAGCGGAATCGAGCAATCCGGAGACTGGAAGGTCTTGAAGCGCTTTGTGGAGGTCGAGTGCAGACGCCGCCACGGAACGCGCAAGGGGGAGATCTGCTCGAGTGCGCGTACGGACGGTTCGAGGAGTGTTCCTACGACCCGAAGCCGAAGTGCAAGGAATGTCCGACCCATTGTTTCCAGATGCGACGTCTGCGGCAAGCGGAGCATTCATTGCCTGCCGAACTCGTGGTACGCCTGAAGGAGGGTCTCGGTGTTCTCGACGGTCGTGTCGGCCTGGATGTTGTGGGACGTGCAGAAGATGTATCCCCCTCGGGACTTGGCGACCTCGGCGGTCTCCTTGACCGCGGCGCGGATTTCGGCCGGCGTTCCGAAGGGCATGGTCTGCTGAATGCAGACGCCGCCGTGGAAGCAGAGGCGATCGCCGAAGCGGGCGTAGAGTTCTGGAAAGGACATGCCCGCCGCGCTCGGCTGAATCGATTGAAGAACGTCGAGCCCGCACTCGATCATGTCGGGGATGAGGTCAACGACGGACCCGCACGTGTGGTGCATCGACTTGACGCCGTAGTGGCGAATGAGGGCGAGGTACTCGGCGAAGCCCGGTTTCAGAACATCGCGCCACATGGCGGGTGAAAGCAGCGGCCCGTTCTGCGAGCCGAAGTCGTCGCCCGTGAGGACAATGTCGATCTTGCCCTTCGCCGCTTCGAGAATCCGCTCGAGGTAGACGAGATAGAACTCCTTGATCTTGCGGAGAATTGCGCGGGCAACCTCGACGTTGGCGGCGAGGTCGATGAAGAGATCCTCCATGCCGCGCAGGTACATGGCGGGCTTCAGCTGCGCCACGCGGTTCAGGCGATCGCCCATGAAGACGACGACGCGCCCCCGCTCCCGGACCGCGTCGCACTGCTCCTCGATCACGCTGTAGTCGAACCAGTCGGGCGACGGCCAGCCGGGATAGCGTTCGATGTCGTCCACGCTCGCGGCGCCCGCGAGGGGCGACTCGGCCACTTCGGTGTAGGATTCCACGCCGTCCCGGACGGGGACTCTCACCGTGATTCGTCCGACCCCCCACACATCCTTGTCCGCTTCGCGGTGAGGACCGACGTATCTGGGACCTTCAATGTAGCGCAGGTCCACGTCGTGCCGATCGAGGAACTCCTCGTACGACTTGCCGAGCGTCGCAGTCAGTTTCGCGACGGTCGCTTTCGAGGCCCAGAAGTCGATGGGAATCCGGTCGGCCGTTTTGTGTTCGAGGGCTAGGAAAACTCTTTCTATGGAATCCATAATCGCTCCCTTTCTGTTTCCCCATGCAACGCGCGCAAACGCCACGGCTTCTCATTTCGCCGCCGGCAGTTTCACCTTCGCAAGGTAGATGCTCGTCTTCCCTTCATGAGACGAGTAGTAACTCACCCAGAGAAGCCCCTCGTGGAAAACGAGCCCCGGGTAGCTCGTGTCTCCGCCCGAGGGGAGTTTGAGGAACTCGGTGAGCGCGCCCTTCTCGGGGTCCAGCCACGCCAGGGAGGTGTGCGAGCCGCCCTCGAGGCAACGGCCCGCGGCCACGATGCGCTTGTCCGGCAGGCGCAACATGTGGGGGCCTCCCAGATGGACGCCCAAGTCCTTCCACGTCCATTCCTTGTACGGGGGTTTGGCCGTTCCGAGCTGCGCCGTCCCCGACCCGGCGTCGCGTCGCAGCAGGCAGAGACACGTCTCGTCCTCGAGAAAGACCAGCGACGTTTCGTTGGGATACCCCTCGGTGAAAATGCGGTCGGCCAGCGTGTCGAAGCGCCTGCCGTCCGCGCTCGAGTAGAGGCGGATGAAACGCGGCTCGACCGTGGAATAGCCGACGCTGTAAGCGACGCCCTTATGCCAGGTCACGCGCCACATCCAGAGGTTCGGATCGCCGATCTCGACCGGTTCGCCCCACTCGGATCCGTTCGATGAGAACCAGACCATCGACTGATGTCCGTACTCGGCCGGCTGGTGCAGGGCGGCCGCCGTCGTCACCATGAGTCGTCCGTCGGGCGTCTCTGCGATCTTCGGATCGCGCAGGTCGGCCTTGGGCGAAGCGATCAGCGCCTCCGACTTCCACGTCTTGCCGTCTTGCGAACTGATGATGCGCAACGCCCCGTTGGGGGATACGTGGCCTTCGCCCTCTCGAAACGCGCAAAGCCAGCGCCCCTTGAACCGCATGAGATCGGTGAATGCGTTGTGTGGGGCTTTGTCCCAGGTTTTCGCGACTTCCATGATTTCTCCTCCCGCGCCCGCAGGCGCCGCATGAGCTGTGAGAAGACCAAGCAGCAACAGTCTCGAAGTCCATCTCATATCTTGGTTTCCTTACTTTTGGAATGGCGCCCGAGCGATGACGCCGCTCTTGCGATCGGAAACCCAGAGCGCGCCTCGCGGGCCGACCGCCACGCCGAGAGGTTCGCTGATCGCGGGTTGGACAATACGCAGAATGACGGCGGTTTTCGCCTCCGGGTTGACGAACCAGATGGCGCCTTTCTTCGAGACGGTCTGGACGAGTCGTCCGTCGGGAAGCGCCTCAAGATGGGGTTCCATGACGATCAGCTCGTTGGCCCCGGGCAGGGCCGTCTGGTACTCGGCCTGAAAATCCCCCCGTGCCGAGAATTGCTGAATGCGCCCGTTGCCCGTGTCGGCGACGAAAACCCGATCCTGCGCGTCGATGGCGATCCCGACGGGTTCGTTGAAAAGCCCGGTCGCTTCGCCCCCGCCCCCCCACGAAAAGAGAGGATTTAGGTTCCCGTCGTAAACGCGCACGTACTTGTGGCCCGTATCGGTGACGTAGACTTTGCCTTCGCTGCTGAGGGCAATGCCGCGAGGGCCGAAGAGCCCGGTCGGCCCGCCGTCCTGCAGGGCTTCTTTCGCCGTCTTCAGAAGCTGGCCCTTGGGCGACGCTTTCCGTATCGCATGGTTCCATGTGTCGGCGATGTAGAAGTTGCCTTCGCGATCGCACGCGACGTCGCAGGGGCCGGAGTATTCCGTATTGAGATACTCTTTGCCGAACTCAAGAAGGAACTCTCCTTCAGGGGACATCACTTGAACGCGGCCGTTCTTGCTGTCGACGACGGCGATGTTCCCATCCGGGGTAAACGTAAGACCCCGAGGCTGATCGAACTGACCTTTGTCGCTTCCCTTCATGCCAAACGAAGCCTGCGCGG
>DATKZW010000588.1:0-2893 GCA_035527775.1 Sumerlaeia bacterium
AAGATGAGAAAGCGCGCCGGAATGTCGATATCCTCCGGGAATTCGCCCGGGACCAAGGCCTGCCGCATTTCTATGACGTGGGCACGGATCGCTACCGCGGCGTCTGCCACGTGGCCCTTCCCGCCGAAGGCCACGCGCGCCCGGGGGAGGCGCTCTTCGGCACCGACTCGCACACCTGCACCCACGGCGCCTTCGGCGAGTTCGCGACCGGCATCGGCAACACCGACGCCGCGTTCATCCTTGGCACGGGCACGCTCTGGGTGAAAGTCCCCGCGACGATGCGGTTCATCTTCGAGGGATGCATGCCCCCCTATCTCATGGCCAAAGACCTGATTCTGCACGTGATCGGCGATATCGGCGTGGACGGCGCGACCTACCGCGCCATGGAGTTCGCCGGCGAGGCGGTCGAGGGGCTCAACGTCGAGGAGCGGATGACGCTGTGCAACATGGCCATCGAGGCGGGCGCAAAGAACGGCATCATCGCGCCGGACGACACGACCCGCAGCTATGTGCGCCAGCAAACGACCATCGCCGGCGCCCCCTCCGACTGGGACGAGGCGTTCAACGATCCCGATGCGCGGTTCTATGGCGAAACCGTCTATAGGGTTGACGATCTGGAGCCCGTCGTCGCCAAACCCCATTCGCCCGGTAACAAGGCGCTCGTGCGCGAAGTCGCCGGAACGCCCATCACGCGCGTCTACATCGGCTCGTGCACGGGCGGCAAGGTCTCCGACTACGTCGCCGCGGCCCACATCATCGACTCGAACCAGGTCGCGGTCGAGACCTTCATCGTCCCCGCCACCACCTTCGTCGACGCCGCCCTCGACCGCGAGAAGGTCAATGGCCGTTCGTTGCGCGACATCTTCACCGACGCCGGTTGCCGGATCGGCCCCCCTTCGTGCGCCGCCTGCCTCGGAGGCCCCTTCGACACGCTCGGCCGCACTCACGCCGATGAGGTCGTCGTCTCGACGACCAACCGCAACTTCCCTGGGCGCATGGGCAGCAAAGACTCATTCGTCTACCTCGCCTCCCCCCTCACCGCCGCCGCGTCGGCAGTCAAAGGGGTCCTGACTGACCCACGAGACGTGATGTGACACGCAGCCATGGAGAGCCCGCGTCGCGCCCGCCGGTGGCGACTCGCCGCGCGGGGAGAGGGATCAAGCGGCTCGGGTTGTTGCTTTGACGTGACTTAGCCCTGGGAAATGAATGTCGGCGGACGCGGAAAAGGAGTCGTTGGGGAGCAGGGGCGCGCTCGGCCCGAAGCCGAGCGCCGGGATTTCAACGCCCGAGTTCTGCTTGGGGAGCGGCGAGAACTCGAAGCGCATTTTTGCGTTGGACAAGTCCCCGGAACATAGCGTATGAAGTATGAGACTGGCCTTTCGGGGTTAGTATGTAGCGCAATTCAAACAGAGGGGAAAGAGCGATGATGAGGAAGCTCCTCCGTCGAACCGTCGTCTGCGCCGCGGCTTTGGCCGCAATGCTTTTCACGCCCGTTGCAGGAGCGGAACGCGAAGGGTGGATGACGGATTACGACGCGGCGAAAAAGAAGGCCGCTGAAGAGGGCAAGGACATGCTCGTCGATTTCAGCGGCTCGGACTGGAACGAGTGGTGCCAGCGATTGGACAAGGAAGTTTTCAGCCAAGAGGGATTTCGAGAGAAGACGTCCAAGGACTTCGTGCTGGTTCTTCTCGATTTCCCCAAAGAAGAGGGGAACATAGCGAAGATCCCGGAAACGCAGCGCAAGCGCAACGATGAGTTGGCTGCCGAGTTTGGAATCCCGGGATTCCCGACGGTTTACTTGACGGACTCTCAAGGCGCGCCCTATGCCCTGACGGGCTACCGGCGAGGAGGACCGGAAAGCTACCTGAAGGACCTCGCCGACTTCCGGACGAAGAAGGTTCGCAAGGATCAACTCCTGGCCCGGGCCAAGGACGCTCAGATCACGGGAATGGACCGCGCCAAACTCCTGGACGAAATCATCCAGACGGCGCAGGAGGAAATCGCCGTCAAGTGTCACAAGAAGGAAATGGAGGAGATCGTCGAACTGGACAAGGACGGCAAGGGCGGGCTCCGGGGGAAGTACGAGTTGAAACTGCGCACCGCCGAAGCGGAACGCGCCATGGAGGCGAGGGACTTCGCGACGGCGGACAAAGTGTACCAGGGGATCCTCGACGATCTGAAACCCACGAGCGGGTCCCTGCAGAACATCTTGTACGCGAAGAGCGCGGCCCTTTTCTTCCAGGGCGACAAGGCATCCGCGGAGAAACACCTCAGGGAAGCCCTGAAGGCGGCCCCGAACGGCGAAAGGGCCAAGTTCATCCAAACGACGCTCGACCAAGTCTTCTCGGTCGAGGAGAAGAAACCGGATGTCGAGACCAAGCCGGACGCCGCCGGGGGCAAACCGGCGACCGAAAGCAAACCGGCGGTGGACAACGAACCGGCGGCCGCGAGTGGACCGGCCGACGCGGCTAAACCGGCGGCCGTGAACAAGCCGGCTGAGGAGAAGAGGTGAGTTGCTTGCGGAGACGCCGGCCCGTCATTGAGGAACCCGGCGTGCTGTGCAAGGTCCGGCGCCCCGGTGAATGAGCGCGCGGATCTTGGCAATCATGCGTGTCGGCTATCGCGATTTGATGGCGCCGCCCCTCTGCCGAAGGCATTGCGGGCGGCGCCTTTCTTTTCTCATCCCCCGGGCGCCCGTCGGAGACGGCCTCGCATGTTTCACCTCAGTGCGGGAGGCGGTCTCCGGCCGGCGAAGGATCCCCAAGGGGCGAGCGCTCGGACCGGGGGCTTGTCGAAGCCTGGGGCCGGGGCCGCTCTTCCATCGACTCTTGTGGCACAGTCGCCCCCGGCTGTGATGGGCGCACGACACCATCAGGGTTTTTCCCCGTGAGTC
>DATKZW010000589.1:0-3367 GCA_035527775.1 Sumerlaeia bacterium
GTCGCCGAGGTGTTTGCGGTAGAGAACTTGGCGGCGGGCCACGGGGAGGGCCTCCTCGTCAGCGGGGCGTTCGATGTCCCATATCAGGCCCTGGCCGGCGTCGCGGACCCCCTCGACGGCGCCCTCGTAAATGAGTTCCCCCTTGTTGAGGACGGCGACGCGTTTGCAGCTGCTCGTGATGTCGTCCACGATGTGGGTTGAGAGAATGACGACGCGCGTGCGCGCGAGCTCGGAAAGGAGGAGGCGGAAACGGACGCGCTCGACGGGGTCCAGCCCGGCGGTGGGTTCGTCGATGATGATGATGGGCAGCGGATTCAGCAACATCTGAGCGATGCCGGCGCGTTGGCGCATGCCGCCCGAGAAGCGTTTCATCGGTTTGCCACGAGCGTCCTCGAGACCGACCAGCGCGACGACTTCGTCGATCTTGCGCCGCCGTTGGATCTTGTCATCGAGACCGTAGTAGCGGGCGAAGAAGTTCAGGTACTGGTCGAGATCGAGGGCTTCGTAGACGCCGAAGTTCTGAGGGAGATAGCTGATGAACCGGCGGATCTCGTGTCGGTGGAAGCGCATGTCGCACCCGGCGATCTGGACGACGCCGTAGGTCGGCTCGACGATGCCGGTGAGTATTTTCATGAGAGTGGTTTTGCCGGCCCCGTTGGGCCCGAGAAGGCCGAACATGCCGCCGTCGATCTCGAGGGAGACGCGTCTGAGCGCCGCCGTGCCGGTTGGGGGCCGATGACCGTAAGGCCAGGTTCGCGAAGGGACGACGTTGAGGAGCTTGCGCGCGCGGAACGCGGGATAGATCTTCGAAACATTCTGAATGGAGATGCGAAAAGAACGGTCGAAAGCGGACGGCGAGATGGGCCGCGCGCGGGCAGGAATCGCTGAGACGGCGGATCGCGCCATGGGAAAGGGCTCGGTCCTCTCGGAACGGTCGACGATCTGCGTTGCCGCGACGGTTGCGCAAGCCGGCGCCGGAGCGAGATCGGGCGCCACGGAGCGGATCCTTCGCAACAGCCTCGGCCGGCGCTTCAGAAAGAGTCGCAGTCTTTCATGGCCGAGGGAGAAGGTGTTGTAGAGCGGGGGAACGACAACGAGAGAAAGAAGGGCCGAGACAACGATGCCGCCGACGAGAACGGAAACGAGGGAGCGCGCTTCATCGGCCGCCTCCTCGGAGAGGAGAATGGGGAGAAGTCCGAGGATGGTGGTCAGGGAGGTCATGAGAATGGGGCGAAAACGGTAGGCGACGGCGGTCATGAGGGCTCGGGAACGGGAGAATCCGTGATGGCGCTCCATCCGCTGGGCGTAGTCGATGAGGAGGATGCCGTTATTCACGGCGAGACCGATGAGAAGGAGGGAGGCGACGCGGGCGATCTCGTCAAAGGCCGCGTTGAAGAGGATGACGCCCCAAACGCCGCCAATGCACGCCAGCGGGAGCGTAACGAGCACCGCGACGGGGGATATCAGCGACCCGGAGAAAAAAGCCATGACGAGGTAGACGGAGAGAATCGCAAGAGCGAGCGTCTTTCGCCAGGCGATGGTCGCGGTCCCGGCTTCCTCGAGGGTTCCCGATAAGGCGGCGCTGACGCCCGTGGGAAGGCGAGCGGCGTTGAGCCGCTCCTGGATCGTCTTGAGGTAGTCTTGTTGCTCCTTGGCGCTTGTCGACTTCCTATAAACCTCCTTGTACCCGAATTCCACGCGCACGTGGCGTTGGCGGTTCTTCTTCGAGATGTAAGGGGCGCCGTGGGATACAGAGAAAGACCCGAGACGGTCGAGCGGAACCATGCCGCCGCCTTGGAGAGGAATAAGCGTCCGCTTCAGCTCGCTCAGGGTTTGTTTGACTTTCTTCTCTTCCTCCTCCTCTTCGGACCGAGCCCGCACGGTCACTCTCCGCTCGACGTCTCCCTCCCGCAACACGAGCGAAGTGCGGATCCCGCGATCGTCGCGGGCGCGAAAGAACGTCTGCAAACCGGACGGGTCCGCCTTCATGACTTGGAAGAGTTCGAGATCGGGATGGAAGTGGACTTCCGGGTTGCCCGTGGGATCTTCGATCTGTATCTCGCCGATGTTCTCCTCTTCTCGGAGCAGTTCCTCTATCTTCTCCGCGGCGCGGCGCATGGCGTCCATGTTTTCTCCGGTGACGAGGACGGCTTCGGGCAGATTGGGACGACCGCGCATGCCCGCCACCTCGATCTGCTGAGCGGCTTCGGGGAAGGGGTGGAAGCGGAAACCGCTGTTCTGGTCGCCGGACCCGAGGCGTTTGTAGGCGTCGCGGAATTCCCGCTCCTCCAAGCGCCGGTATTTCTCAGACACGTTGAGGGCGATCTCGCCGCCGGTTTTCGAGAATCGCGATGAGAACGACTCGAAGACGTCGGACTTGGCGATCTCCTCGCCGATCCGGCGCTCCTGAGCGAGGAAAAACGCGTCCGCTTCCTCAAGGGTCGAGCCGAGAGGCGGCTTGCCATAGAGGGTGATTCGCTCGACTCTCCGGTTCGGATCGAAGCGCTGGATCGCAACTTTCAACGAGTAGACGATGAGGGTGGCGAGCAGCAGGGCGAGAATCGAGAAGAAGAGCCGAAGCGGGTGACGGAGAGAGCCGCCGGCGCAAAAGAAGATGAGCTCCTTGAGGAGATTGCGCGGGGGGCGGCCCGGCTTTCTCCAGGGATTCCGGGGAATGAAGGGCGCCGCGCGCGAGAGGAGCCTTCCTATGCCGCGCGGTCGGGACGCGGAACGCGAATTGCGATCCGGTGAGGATTCCGCGCGCCGGGCAAGGGCGATCATCTTGGAGGCGAGCATTGGAACGAGCGTAACGGCGATCACGAGGCTGATGCTCATGGAGAAGACGAGCGTGAGGGCCATGTCCTTGGCGATGGCCGCCATCTGCGCGTCGATGTAGAAAATGGGGAGGAAGACGACGAGATTCGTGGCCGTCGAGATGAAGATGGCGTAAGCCACCTCGCGCGTTCCGAACCACGCCGCCTCGCGCGGAGAGACGCGTCGCCGGGAATGCCGGAAGATATTTTCGACGACGACGATGGAGTTGTCGACGAGCATGCCGACGCCCGCGACGAGGCCGAGCAGGGACACCATGTTGATGGTCACTCCCGCCGCGTACATGGCGTTGAAGGTGATCAGAACGGACGCGGGGATGGCGACGGCGACCACCGCGGCGACGCGCACGCTGCGAAGGAAGACGACGAGGACGGCGACGGCGAGGACGGCGCCGAGAACGGCGAGTTTGGCGAGATTGCGAATGAGTTTCTCGAGCGACTCCGCTTCGTCCCAAACGACGGCGAGATCGAAGCCGGGGGCCAGTTCGTTTCGGATCTCGCCGATTCGCTCGCGAACGAGCTTCGCCATGCGAATG
>DATKZW010000590.1:0-4355 GCA_035527775.1 Sumerlaeia bacterium
AAGCCGCGGCGTCGCCCGTCTGGGCGCGAACGACGATGTCTTCCAGCTTTTCCATGGCAGCCCCGAACTCGAGCCCGGCAAGCCCATCCATCTAGTAAGTGGGCGCGAAAGAGGCGGAGGTTGATGGAATTCTACAAGAAAAGCGCCCCCTCGTAAACCAACCTTTTGGCCGGGGGCGTCTGACTGGGGGCTTAGCTCCCCGGGGGGATCGTCGAGGGGGGCGCGCGCGGGTGGCCGCGTGGGCGGCCGCCAGCCCTCTGGCAGGTCTGGCCAGAGCGCGCAGGCGGCCCAATGCGCGGCTGCCGCGCCGACCCTTGCGCTTCGTCGCGGGCAGTTCTTACATCGCGGCGTTGGAGCGAAGCCGACTGATCAAAACGCCGCGAACCTCTCCCGAGATGATTTCGTCGGCGAACATCAGCCTGTCTCTTTCGCTGCCCACCTGCTGATCGTCTCTATCGTTTTCCGGATTCTGGACGAAAAGCGCCACGTGCCCAGGAGCCGGAAGACCAGCGGATTGGTGAGGAGGAAGATGAGAAGCGGGCGCTGCCATCGCGGCAGGAAGCGGATGTGCAGAACGGTCAAAAGAGGAACAATGGCGTAAGGCGAAGGCCGGCCGGTTCTGCGGTCGAAGATGAAGCGCGTTCCCGACCAGTCGTCCACGTTTTCCACGTCGCCTTCCTGGTCGCACACGACTCCTTGGGCCTTGGCCCACTCGAGAACCTTCGTCCCAGGGAAGTAGTTTAGGCCAAAAAGGATGACAAACACTTTCCGCGGAAGTTGCGCGATGAAGCGGACAGTTTCCACCAAGTCCTTCCGCTTTTCCCACGGGCATTTCACGATGAAATGCACCTTCATCGGTGTCTCGGGGTCCATGCGCGGGAAGCGACGAGACGCTACCTCGACGGCCCGCTGGTTCTGCTTCCGGGAGATCGGGCGGTGAAACACTTCGCGGTTCATCCGGTTACTGCCGCTCTGGATGCCCAGGCTCACTACCTTGAGGCCCGCGTCGACTAGGACGTCCATCTTCTCGTCCGTGACCGTGGGGGCGGACAGGTAGCACTCGAAAGGAAGACGGATCCGCGCCTTGTAGAGCGCGGCGAACTCGGTCAACTCTTTGGCCGGGCGAGCCGTGAACACGTCGTCGGTGAAAAGCACGTTCTGGAAGAGAGGGAAGGCGTTGCGCGCCCATTGCAGCTCCGTGACAATCCTCGCGGGCGATTGCCGCCGGAGGGGCAGACGTCCCGCCGAGTCTTCTCCATAGACGCGTGAGAGCGCTTCATTTACGCAGAACGAGCACTTATGCGGACACCCGCGCGCGCTATGGATGGGATAGTAGTACTGTATCTCGCCGTTTCGCGGCGCCTCATTCTGCCAGAAGAACTGCTGGATGTTGTCCCCGTCCAAAGGCGAGATGCGGCCCGAAGCGTCGCGGAAATACGTGCGGCCGTATTCCAGGAGAGGGATCGGGAGCGCGTCGAGCTCGGCCGTAAGCGGCCTCAAGGGATTCAACACTGGCTGACCGTCGCGCAGATACGCCAGGTTCCGAACGTCGTTGAACCCCTCGCCGCGCGACACACGATCGGCCAACTCGCGCATCGCGTCTTCGCCTTCGCCGCGAACGACACACGGGAAATCCCGCAAGGCGTCCTCGGGGCAGACGGTCGGGTGAATCCCACCGGCGACCAGGAGCGCTCCTTGTTTCATCGCGGGACGAAGCGCCGAGGCGATCATCCTGGCGTTTCCCCGAAAGTTGCTGAGGTAGGACACGCCGATCAAGTCCGCATCGGCGCAAAGAGGCTGTAGGGAGGCGGCGCCGGCCGGGTCAAGGCGCGGCATGCCGTGGTGCAGCCGTCCCAGCGGATACACGACCGTGACATCGTGCCCGTCGCCCTTGAGGACCGACGCGACGGTCCGCAATCCGATCTCGTATTCCTGGCCGTTGGCTGAAATCAGCGCGATCTTCATGCTGAGAACCTGCAACGCGCGAGGCGCTTCAAGCAATTGCCTCTCGGACGTCGTGGCGAACTGACCCGAAGGATCTGGGATTCTCCATTTGACCTCTCATGAGGCCACCTTTTACCTTCAACGGTCGGGATTGTCCAAGCTTCCGGGATCGGCTGCAACGGAAATCAGACCCAGGCGGGCGCTTTGGCATGGGTTTCCCTCGTGATGCAGCCGCTCTTGCGGCCTTTCGTGGTTCTGATTGCCGCATTGGTCGCTTCCCGGACGCACCTCTCCCTCGATGCTGCTCCTCGGGTTCATCTTCCGTCGCCTCGAATGGCTATGTGGCCCTGGGCAATGGTCGCAGACGGCCGATTCTCGCGAGGATCGCCTGGAGAAGATCCCGCTTGATTGCCACCTCTGCCATCGGACAGTGCGGCCAGGTTTTCATCCGTCGCCAGCCCTCCGGCAGGTCTGGCCAGAGCGCGCAGGCGGCCGAATGCGCGGCTGCCGCGCGTCCGGACGAAGCGCCAGACAGGATCGGCGGCCTTTCTATCCCATGTCCTCGATGCGGAGGAGAAACGGGTCGGCCTGGCTGATCTCGAGTGTGCGGACGTGGGCGAGCGCTTTTTGAACCTTGGCTTCGCGCGCCTCGTGGGTCACGACCAGGATGGGCGCGTAGTCGTCGTCGTGTTCGGCGGGCTGAATCATGGAGGCGACGCTCACGTCGTGCGAGGCGAGAATGGTGAAGACCTGGGCGAGGGCGCCGGCCACGTCGGCCAGCCCGAAACGGATATAGTAGCGGGTCTCGAGCTCCTCGATGGGGCGCAGGCGCTTCTCATTTTTTGGGAGGCAGAGGCGCATTTCGCGCCGCAATCCCCCTTCGGCCTTGCCCGAGGCGAGAACCATGAGATCGCTCAGGATTGCGCTCGACGTGGGTTCGGGGCCGGCGCCTTTGCCGGAGAGAATGACCGACCCGGTAAGGTTCCCATCGAAGCGTATGGCGTTGTAGACGTCGCCCACCGAAGCGAGGCGCGAACGGATCGGCAGAAGCGTGGGATGAACGCGCGCCTCCACCCGGCCTTCGGCATCGCGCTTGGCGATGCCGAGGAGCTTGATGGCGTAGCCCATCTGGCGCGTGTAGACGACGTCGATCGGACGGATCTGCGTGATGCCTTCCCTGAAAATGTCTTCGAAACGGATGTCTTGGCCGAAGCAGAGCGTGGCGAGGATGGATAGCTTGTGGGCCGTGTCGTGGCCCTCGACGTCGAAGGTCGGATCGGGCTCGGCGCAGCCCATCTCCTGTGCCTGAAGGAGAGCGGTCTGAAAGTCGGACGCACGGACCCCGTCCGCGCCTTCCTCGCACATGCGGGTCAGGATGAAGTTGGCCGTGCCGTTGAGGATCCCGCGGACGGCAGAAATCTCGTTGGGCGAGAGCCCCTGGTGGAGCGTGCGCAGGAGCGGGATTCCTCCCCCGACTGCCCCCTCGAAGAGGAGGCAGACCTTGTTGGCGACCGCGGTCCGGATGAGGTCGACGCCGTGGGAGGCAATAAGGGCCTTGTTCGCCGTAACCACGTTTTTCTTGGCCTGGAGAGCGCGGTCGATCAGGTCCCGCGCGAAATCCATCGTTCCGGTCAGTTCCAGAACGACGTGGACGTCGGGGTCGGCCAGGAGCCCCTCGGTGTCGTTCGACAGGATGGCGGGGTCGTAGTTGGCGTCGCGCCTGGTGGTCGTGTCGATATCGACGATGCGCGTGACGCGGATGGGGTGAGGCACGCGCGATTCGACGACCGCGCGGTTCGTCTCAAGCGCCCGGACGACGCCCGTCCCGATGTTGCCGAAGCCGACGATCCCTACATTCAGCGGCGCAGCCATCCTGCCGACATCCCTTTCTCTGGACCCGTCGCACGGACCCCATCCGCCCTTTTCCCCCGGGGAAGACGTTCCCCCAGGCAATGGGGCTCACATTCTGCGGGGGAGGCGCGGGTGTTTGCAAGGGAATTCCAGAATATCAGGCGGTCGCATGTTCCGGGGATCTCACGGTTTTCGCTCGTCGGATAGGGGAGGGCCGCTCGGGGTCGTGAGGGTGTCGCGTGATGACGGAAGGCCGGGAGAGGGGGGCCTCACGTCCCCGCCGGGGGACGCCGTTTCCTCGGCGGCGGGGGGTTGCGGCTCGATGGCTTTGAAGCGCAGGACTTTGAGTTTGTCGAGGGACAGGGGAACGGGTTTGACCTGGGGGTTTTCGATCGTGCCGCCGATGTGGATTTTGAAGAAGGTGGAGCCGAGGAAGCTGATTCCTCTGCCCACCTGCCCCAGGATGGGGATGTTCTTCAGGGTAGAGAGGAAGCGGTAGACAACCATGAGGTCGAGCTGCCCGTCAAGCCCGGCGTTGCCCTCGGCCCACATCTCGAGCA
>DATKZW010000591.1:0-4793 GCA_035527775.1 Sumerlaeia bacterium
TCAAACGCCAATTGCCGACTGATACGCCTTCGGCCAGGCTTTCGCGAAAGCCTGGCCGAAGGCGCACCAGGAGGTCTCTTCCGTTTCGTAGCCCTTCGTGAGACCTATTTCCGAATGGCGCTCATGTCTCTGTGCGCTTCATTTCCCGCGACGGTTGCGCGCAAGGCTCGGGCGAGACGCTCCGTTTGTCCGGCCCCGCGGACTCCCGACGGGCCGCGGAGGCTATTGCTCGAGACGCTTGTCCCACGAGTAGTCCTTGGAGGTGACGATGGATTCCATGCGGCGGATGCGGCGGTCGAGGTTGTCGTAGGTGCGTTTGAGGCGATGAACGCCCATCTCGCGCGACGACATGTAGGAGTCGTAGAACTCGCGGTCGGCCTCGGTCTGGAACGGCACCATCGGCTCGGGTTTCATGAGAAGAGCCGCGACGAGGTACGCGATGACAATGGGCATGAATCCCGTGAGAAACCCTGCCCCCACCCAGAGCGCGCGCATCCAGAAGACGGAGAAATCCAGGTGTTCCGCCAAACCCCGGCATACGCCGAAGACAATTCCTTGCCGCGAGCGGTAAAGCCCGCGCTGCCATGCTGGTCCTGAGTCTCGAGTCATGATCGGTCGCCTTTCTCCCCTCTTTGTGCGTCTCTTTCCGTTGTCCTCGGTTTTGGGCATTCTCTCCTGACTACTCCTTCGCGCGATCGAGCAGCAGCGTCTCCAGCGTCTCGACCCGTTTCTCCATGCGCTCGAGCCCCCGGTTGACATCCTGAACGATTCGCATCTCATCCTGGTTCACCCGCGAGGATTTGCCCTTGCCTGCAAGCCGGCGGACGACCCAGGCGATGATGAGAATGCCAAGAATCGGGAAGACGAAAACGGACAGGAATAGATGGTAAATCGCGACTTCCATGGAACCAGCAGCCTTTCATCATCGGTTCGCTCGGTCGAGAAGAATGGTCTCCAGCGCCTCGACCCGTTCGTTCAGCTTCTCCAGTCCTCTCCACAACTCCTGAGTGATGCGATTCTCCTCCTGGGACAGTTGCTCGCGACGTCCCCGAACGCGTCCGACGTGAACGGGGCTGCGCCATCCGAGCAGGGCCATCAGGCCGCGACATAGAACCAGCAGGATCAGGACCGGCAGGGCAACCAGGAAAGCCACCAACGCAGTCGGGACGACCAGCACGAGGAGAACGAGCGAGAGTGAAGCAAGAACCAGAACGGCAACAGCCTTGAAGAGCCACCTGAGAACGCCCATCCCGCCTCCACCTCCCGGGTCTCCGACCCAATGAAACCGCGTCGAGCGCCGATCCTACTTCTTCGCGCTATCCTCCAGAACGGTTTCCAAATTGTCAATGCGCTGAATGAGCCGCTCGAAGGCCCGGCGCGATTCCTGAACCCCGCGGTTCGCCCCGGGGAAGGGTTCGCGAGGAAGCTCGGGGTCGCGGGATCCCGCCCCGGCCCGTCCTGAGGCGCCCTTCCGATCACGGATCAAGGCGACGATGCCGCGAAACAGAATGTAGAGGACCAGGAGCGAGATGAGAAACGCGACCACGGTGACGGCCATTCTGGCCATGCGAAGCGCCAGGACCAGCGCCACAACGGCGAGAGCCAACGCGAGAAGAACCTTGAACAACCCTTTGATGACGCCCATTTCCATTTATCTCCTCGATTTCACTCGATCCAACAGAATCGTTTCGAGCGTCTCGATGCGCTCCTCCATCCGCGCGAGGTCAACGTGGAACTGCTGCGTCGCCCGCTCTTCCTCCTCCCGGCGTTTGCCGTTCTCCCGGCGAGAGCCCGCGCCGAAAGCGCGCATCAGGAGGAGGAGGGGGGCGGCAACGAGAAAGCCCAGGAAAACGATCGCGATCCCGAAAGAGCCCGCATACGGGATGAGGGTCGCGCCGCCATGCAGCCCGAAGAAACCGGCCGCCGAAAGAAGATTGGGGACGGCGATGGCCGCCAGGATGGAGATGATGGCGACGACGATTAGGAATACGATGAGGGTGAGGACTGTTGTGGCTATCGCTCTCATGTTTGGCGCACTTCCTCTTTCGTGCGTTATCTCGCTCCTCGGGGATCGATCCCGAGCAAGCCGGCGGGACCGGCGACGCGCGATTGCGCGCTTACCTCCCTTGGCACAGCCGCGCCACCCAGCCCGTCCTCTCCACGTCTGGAATCTCGCACGGGGGGACGTGGATCTGGAAATTGCCGAGCACGGCCCTCGCCTCCTGCGCGCACAACTTGCCCGCCACGAAATTCCGGTATACCACTCGCTTCTCTTCGGCCCTTGAGATCGTCGCCTCCATGGTCATAACACCTCTCTTGGCGCAACTGTGACGTTTCCCTCACGAAAGAAGAGCGCCGTTGTCCGGTTTTCGCGTCTCTCAGGACTTCGCCGGCCCGGGTTTCCCCGGCCCGCCCTTGACCTGACTGCGCAACTCGTCCAACTCTTTCTCGAGCTCCTCGTCTCCCTCGATCTCCTCGAACTGCTGTTCGAGCGACGGCTTGCGGCCGTAGTTGACGAGGTCCGCCTCCGCCTCCATGCGGTCGATGCGCCGCTCGAAACTCTCGAACCGGGCAAGGACGTCGGCGTTGTCCGCTCTGCGGATTTTCTCCTGCGCCTGGCGCTTGGAGGTGGCGCGCACGTGGCGTTGCGTGAGGATTTTCTGCTTCTCGCGCAAGGCGCTGATCTTCTCTTCCAGTTGGGTTATATCGCCCTGGTACTGCCCGATCAACCCGTCGCATTCCGCCATCTGCTCCTCGAGCGAGCCGCCTTGCTCCTCGTAGCGACGCTTCTCCAACAGGGCCTCGCGGGCCAGGTCGTCGCGCTCCTTCTCGACGGCCAGCCGCGCTTTGGCCGCCCACTGCTCGGCCCGCTCGCGCATGGCCGAGGCCTGGCGGGCGAAGGTCTTGGTCTGAGCCATCGCGCCCGCGCACTGCGCCTTGATCTCGATCAGCGTATCCTCCATCTCCTGAACCATCAGCTTCAGAAGCTTCTCGGGATCTTCCGCCCGATCGAGCATGGCGTTGACGTTGGAGCTGATGATGTCTCGCACTCTGGTGAAGATACCCATTGTTCTGTCCTCCGTTCTCATGGTCGACTTCACGTCCGCACGAGCAAGAAGCAGAGAGCGTGCCAAGCGGAGAGGGTGGGGATCAACCCTTGTTTTTTCAGATCTTTACGTCGAAAAAGCGTCGAATCGCAACTTGACAGTTCGTCCGGAGAATTGGTTTACTGGCCCAAGAATTGGTGAGAAAAACCAAATCGCCGGAGTCCTGCCATGCCTCGCGAAGCCTCAGCCACACCCAGAACCGCAGTCCCCAGGGGCGACCCGGACGTGTTTCCCCACTTCGAGGCCATCGGCCAGGCGCCCAGCTTCCTCGATTTCCAGGAACGCGTGCGACGCGTGGCGCCGGTGAATCGCCCCGTTCTCTTGATCGGGGAGCGAGGAACCGGCAAGGAGATGGCGGCTCAGCGAATCCACTACCTGTCGCCCCGGTGGAACCAGCCGCTCGTCGCCCTGAACTGCGCCGCGCTCTCCCCTTCCCTCATCGAGTCCGAGCTGTTCGGCCACGAAGAAGGCGCGTTCACCGGCGCCCGGCGCCGCCGCATGGGGTGTTTCGAGGCCGCCCGCGGGGGGACCCTTCTTCTTGACGAGATTTCGCTCATTCCGCTCGAGGTCCAGGAAAAGATCCTCCGCGTGGTTGAATATGGCTCTTTCGAGCGCGTCGGCGGCACGGAAACGGTCCGGCCCGACGTTCGCATCATCGGCGCCTCGAACGTGGACCTCTCCAAGGAGGCGGCGCGCGGGCGGTTCAAGCGCGACCTGCTGGATCGCTTGTCCTTTGAGGTTTTGTTCCTCCCGCCTTTGCGCGAGCGGCGCGAGGACATCATGCTTCTGGCGAACCATTTCGCCAGCCGGATAGCTTTCGAGCTGGGGCGCGACGGGGCGCCGGAGTTCTCCAAGTCAGCCGCGGCGCAACTGGTGAGCCACCCTTGGCCCGGCAACGTCCGCGAGATCAAGAACGTGGTGGAGCGCGCCGTTTACCGATCCGAGACAAACCTCATCAAGGAACTCGATTTCGATCCCTTTCTATCGCCCTATCCATTTCCTGCGCGGACGGGAGACTGGATGGAGGAGGAGGCGGGCGGGGCCGAGACGGACGAAGGGCGAGAAGGCCAGGACGCCGAGGGGGTTGAGGCCGGCGAGCCAGAGGACCTTTGGCAAACGGACGACATCTCGTTGCCGACGGCGCTGCAGAGGGTGGAGGTTCATTTTCTTCGCCGCGCGCTCAAGATGACGCGCTACAACCAGCGCCTGGCGGCCGAAGCGCTCGGAGTGACCTACCACCAGTTCCGCGGGCTCTATCGCAAGTACGCCGACATGCTCAAGTCGGAGCATCAGTGAACCGGCAGCGCGAAGAAGCGCCGCGCGGGCGCCCTATCTCAAGAGTCCAGGACCTCGACCCCATCGCATGCTTCGCTCAGGAAAACAATCGGCTCGAATCCCTTGGCGCGGTAATAGTCCTCTTTCAGGTCCTCGATGATGTCGTTGGCGGCGTCGGTCCGGACCAGCGAGACGGCGCAGCCGCCAAAGCCTGCGCCGGTGAGGCGCGAGCCGTAGGCGCCGGCGTGCGAGCGGATCATCTCGGTGAGCTCGTCGAGTTCTTCGCACGAGACCTCGTAGTCGTCGCGCAAACTCGCGTGGGAGGCGTCGAGCAACGCGCCCATGCGCTCCAGGTCGCCGGACCGGAGGGCGTCCGCGGCTTGTCGCACGCGCGCCTCTTCGGTAATGGCG
>DATKZW010000592.1:0-8145 GCA_035527775.1 Sumerlaeia bacterium
TTGGGCGCGACTGGAAAGAGAATGCTTGGCGCGAGTTTTCAGTTTCGCGCCTCGTTTGGGCGCCGCGCTGTGCGCTTCGCCGTCCCCCCCCCGCGTATGCATCCGCTCAAGCGGCGTTTCCCGTGTTGACAAACCCCGGGGCGGGGGCGAGAATCCGTGATCTTTCGCTATGAAGCATTGGGAGCGCTCGATACGCAGAGAGCCCAGCCTCGACGAAGGAGAAGGTTCTGAAGGAGAAGGTCCCGAAGGAGGGAATCCGATGAAGGTGATTGACTTGTGGGGCGCCGGTCGCAGGCCGACGATATCGTTCGAGTTTCTGCCCCCCAGAACGCCGAAGGCGGCCGAGACTCTCGAGAAGACGCTCGAAAAACTGCCGGCTCTGAATCCCGACTTCGTCTCCGTGACGTTCGGCGCGGGCGGCTCGACGCGCGAAGGCTCGCGCGAGCTCGTGGAAAGACTCAAGAAGGAGAAAGGACTTGAGGCAATCGCCTACTTCGCGGGCTACGGCCTGGGGCCGAACAACATCGTGGAGGTCCTCGACGCGTACCGAGACCTGGGCGTGGAGAACGTGCTGGTCGTGCGCGGGGACGCGCCGCGCGAGCAGGAGAACTTCACCCCCCACCCCGAAAGCATGGCGCATGCGACGGACCTTCTCGCTTTCGTGCGTCCGCGGTACGATTTCTGTCTCGGCGCGGCGGGCTACCCCGAGGGCCACATCGACTGCGAGAGTTGGGAGAAGGACATCGCGTATCTCAAGCTCAAAGTCGACAACGGCGCGCAGTTCGTCATCGCCAACTATTCTTACGACAATCGGTTCTACTTCGATTTCGTGGAGCGGTGCCGGTCCATCGGCATAGACGCGCCGATCGTGCCGGGCGTCATGCCGATCTACAGCGTGAAGATGATGGAAATGCTGTCGGGCATTTGCGGAGCGACCATCACCGACGAAGTGCGGCGCGGGATCGCCGCGCTCCCCGAGGGCGACAAGGAAGCGCTCAACGACTTCGGCATCGAGTTCGCCGTGCGCCAGTGCCGGGGATTGCTCGAGGCGGGGGCGCCGGGACTCCACATCTATACGATGAACCGAAGCAGTTCCGCCGCGGGGATCGTCAGCCGTCTGCGAAGCGAGGGGTTGCTGTGAGCCGCCCGTCCCAGGCCGGCCGCACCGGGGCTCCGTAGATGGGCGTGTCTCGGCTCCGCTCTGACGCAGGGCTAAAGCCCGGGCCGAGAAGGTGCGCTGAAGCGCGCTGGGCGGCCTGCACTGCCGCGCCGAGATCTCGATTCGCGTGATTCGCGGGCAGAAGATATGCGGTCTGAGGGCTGGCCCGAAACGCAAACTGAAGATGGAACCCCAAACGGCTAGTGCGTTTTTTCGTGAGTCCCCGGCGGAATCCGGGAGGAGACGCGCCGCACGATTTCGGGAATGGCGTTCTGAACGGGCTCGCTCACGGGGCCGCCGATCGTGAGAAGATCGGCGACCTCGACGCCGAGGATGTCGATCTCCCGCGGGAAGTCGAGGGCGAGTTCGCGGGCGATGGTGAGCAGTTCGGGGAGGCCGGAGTAGTGCGCCGAAGGCGCCCGGACGGCGTCGAGGTCAGCGGGAGAGATCTCGAGAATGGTCCCGGGGGAGCTCTTCCCCGTCTGGATGGCGTCGATGATGACGGCCCTGTCGTAGCCGATGAAGAGATCGAGGAGCGCCAGACCGGACAGGGCGCTCTCGACGACGTCGGCGCGGCCGTCTAGGCGGGGCTTCAGAGCGCGGGCGGCGAGGATGCCGACGGCGTCGTCGCTTAGCAGTTCGTTCCCGAGGCCAAGGACAAGGGTTTTCATCGCGTCGCGTCGCGCTTGATCGTGCGCACGAGGTTGTGGTCGCGATCATAGATGCTCACGATCAGCGGCGTCTGACCCGGGAGCGCGTGGGTGGCGCAGGCGTGGCACGGGTCGTAGGCGCGGAATGCCATCTCGACCATGTTAAGGAGCCCGTCGTTCACTTCGCCGTTCTTGATCGCCCCTTTGGCCGCCTTGTCAACGGACATAGCAATCCGTGCGGCGTTGTTCTGCGTGGCGACGATGAGGTTGGCCTTCGCGATCACGCCGCGCTCATCCGTCTGGTAGTGATGATAGAGCGTGCCGCGCGGCGCCTCGACGATGCCAAATCCCTCCTTGGGGGTCTTGGTCGGAATCGCGCGAATGTCGGGGCTGATAATGTCGGGGTCGTTGGCGAGTTCCCGCATCCGCTCGGCGGCGTAGACGAGTTCGATGAGGCGCGCCCAGTGGGTGGCCAGCGTGTGGTGCACGGGCTTTCCGCCAAGAGTCTCGAAGTACTGCTCGTAGGCCTGTTGCGCCTTGGGCGTCGCCATGCCGTCGGCGGCGTTTAGGCGAGCCAGCGGCGCCACGCAGTAGACGCCGCTGTCGGCCCCGTCGGTGAAATCCGTCCAACCCACATCCTTCAAATAGCAGAACTTCACATAGCTCCAGGGCTCGACATGCTCTCCCACGTATTTGCCGAACTCCTGGGCCGGGAACTTGGCAAACTCCACCCCGGCGGGCGTAACCACGCGTACGTGGCCGTCGTAGAAATTCACCTTGTTGTTCTCGTCCACCAGACCCATGTAATAGGTCTTGTGCGTATAGGCGTCGGAGACGACGAGGTCGACGTATTGCTGGTTCTGCAGGACAATCTTGTTGAAGGTCTCCAAGCAAAAGGCCCCGAACTCGACGGCGTGGTCCGCGGCGGCAATGAACTGCTGCTGATCCTCGGCGGTCAGCGCCTTGGCGACGCCGCCGGGCAGCCCGAGGACGGGATGGACCACTTTGCCGCCCGCGAGGGCGATAAGATCGCGCAGTTGCTTGCGCATGCCGATGACTTCCTTGCCGATCTCGAGCCCGACCTTTCCCAGCACGCCGAGAATGTTGCGTTCGGCTTTCGGCGCGGTGGGGCCGACGACGAAATCGGGTCCGCCGAGGAAGAAGAAGTGGAGCGCGTGGTCCTCGACCATGAAGGCGCTATAGACGAGCTCGCGGATTTTCTTGGCGGCGGGGGGCGGGTCCACCTGGTAAAGGTCGTCGAGCGCTTTCGTCGAAGCCATGTGGTGGGCGGTGGGGCAAACGCCGCAGATGCGCGAGGTGATCTGGGGCATATCCTCGGCGGGGCGACCCTCGGAGAACCTCTCGAATCCGCGCAGCTCCGGGATCTGGAAGTACGCCCGATCGACGTTCCCTCGATCGTTCAGGAAAATCTCGATTTTCCCGTGGCCTTCGAGACGCGTAATCGGGTCAATGGTAATGGTGCGACTCATTGCGCTGGTCCTCCCTGAGCCATTTGGCGTCTATGCAGGAGCGACGCCGGCAGGCTGTAGCGATAGAAAGCGCCCCCGGGATCCGGAATCTTCGCCACGATGCGTCTGAGCTCGTCTTCATCGTTGGAGTCGATGATCGAGGCGACCGAGGAGAGGGCCTTGGCCCCGTAGTCCCGAATGTTGTCGGTAGGCCCCAGGCAGCCCGTGCAGGGCATGTTGCCTTGTACGCAGGCGGCCTCGCACCCGCTTCTCGTAACGGGACCCATGCAGAGAAGCCCCTGATCGAGCAGGCATTTCTCGGGATCTATGAGAATCTCGTGCGGGCGTTTGAATTCCTTGATCTGGAGTCGTTCGGGTTTCGAGTCCTTGCGGGGGCATTCCTGACACAGGGCGACGTTCGGCGCGAGAACGGCGCCCTTCGGCGGCAGCTTGCCCTCGAGGATCGCCATGACGGCCCCGAGAATGAGCTTCACGGGAGGCGGGCACCCGGGAAGGTAGTAGTCCACGTCGATCGTCTGATCGAGAGTCTTGACGGTGTCGCGGAAGGCGGGCAGATGAAGAGGGCCTTCGGGTCGAAGGGTCTCTTCCTGGGGAACCGTCCGACCTTCGTTGGTCACGGTGGGCGCGGTGAGGTACGCTCGGTCGAAGATCGCCTTCCGGTCGGTGAAATTGGCGAGCCCGGGAATGCCGCCCGTGTGCGCACAGCTTCCGAAAGCCACGACAAGCCCGGCCTTGCGCCGCAGGAGTTCGCACATCTCTTCCTGCTCCGAGGTGCGGACGGCGCCGTTGATGAAGCACACGGCCATCTCGCCGTCCTTCATGGCCTGGACGTCGGAGCGTTTGAAATCCAGAGCCACCGGCCAGAACACGATGTCGACGGCCTCCACCACCGTGAGAATGTTCTCGGCCAGGTCCACGACGGCCTCTTCACACCCGCCGCAGGACGCGCACCAGTAGAACCCGACTTTGGGTTTTGCCATCATACTCCTCCCCCAAATGAGACTCCGAGTCTTGGGCGACGCATGTCTCCTGTCCGCTACGCTTCGACCGGGACCTCGAGTCGCAGGGGGCCCAGCTTGCGCACCTGCTCGGTCATCTCGTTCACGGCCTTCTTCACCCGGTCGCCCTCGGACGCCGAAATCCACTCCAGACGCAGCCGCTCGGGCTCGATTCCCATTTGATCCAGGAGCGGCTTCATCGCTTCGTAGCGCCGGAGCGCCTTGTAGTTGCCTTCCTGATAGTGGCAGTCGCCGGGATGGCACCCTCCGATGAGAACGCCGTCGGCCCCCTCGCGGAACGCGGCCAGTATGAATTGGGGATCCACCCTCCCCGAACACATCAGGCGGATGATTCTCACGTTCGGGGCGTAGGTCATCCGCGACGTTCCCGCAAGGTCCGCCGCCGTGTAGGTGCACCACGTGCAGAAAAAGGCCACGATGCGGGGCTCGAAGGAGGAATTCGCGGAGAGATTCCGGTTAGACATGGCTCAGGATCCCTTCGATTTCGCTGTAAATCTGCTCGTCGGTATACAGATGCTGCATTGCGGCGCCGGACGGACACGCGGCCACGCATGTGCCGCAGCCTTTGCACAAAGCCTCGGTGATCTCCGAGACCCCGTCCTCGGCGTTGAACACAATCGCCGTAAAGGGACAGAGCGAGACGCACGTCTTGCAGCCCGAGCAGACGTCGGCGTCGATGCTCGCCGTATTGGGCTCCAGTTCGACGAAGCCTCGATCAACGAGGGCGAGGGCTTCGGCCGCCGCCGCTCCCGCTTGCGCCACGGTGTCGGGGATGTCTTTCGGGCCCTGGCACGCCCCGGCCAGGAAAACGCCGTCGGTGAAGGTGGAAACCGGCGCCAGTTTCGGGTGCCGCTCGAGGAACCACCCGTCGGCGCCGCAACTGATGTTGAAGAGGCGACGGACCTCCTCGGCGTCGGCCTGAGGCTCCAGTCCCACCGAAAGGATCACCATGTCCACGGGGACGCGCCGAACGACGCCAATCAGCGTGTCTTCCGCGCGAATGACGAGCTTGCCTTCTTCCTCGGGCGTCATGGCCCAATCGGTAACCTCGGCCACGCGTCCGCGGATGAAGTGCACACCCTCTTCGAGCAGCCGGTCGTAGAACTCCTCGTATCCCTTGCCCGGCGTTCGCATGTCGATGTAGAAGTTGTAGACCTCCGCGCCGGTGCGTTCCTTGACCAGGTGCGCCAGTTTGAGCGAATACATGCAACAGACGCGCGAGCAGTACCTGTTGGTGTTCATGTCGCGGCTCCCCACGCAGTGAACGATCCCGACGGCTCGAGGCTGTCCGCCATCCTTGAGCGCGACCTCCCCGCCCGTAGGACCGGAAGCGTTGATCATCCGCTCGACCTGGAGGCTCGTGTAAACGTTCGCGTATCTGCCGTATCCGTACATGGGAAGACGCTTGGCGTCAAAAGGCTCGAAACCGGTAGCCAGAATGATGGCGCCGACCTCCAGATCGACGACCTCGTCTTGCATATCGTAGTCGATGGCCTTCGGTTCGCAGACCTGAGAACAGAGACGGCAATCGCAACAATCCGCGCAGTTCAAACAGCGGGAAGCCTCTTCCCGAGCCTGGTCCGCCGAGTAGCCGGTGAACACCTCATCGAAGCCGCCGCGGCGAGCGGATTCCAGCGCCGACATGGGGACCTGTTTCTTTACGAGATACCCCTCGAGATCCATTTCCACCTTGCTGGTGTAGGGGGCCTCCTGCTCGCGTCCTTCGCGCATGTCGGCGCTGCTCAGATAGCGGTCGATGGATATGGCGGCCTTCTTGCCCGCGAACATGGCGCCGACGATAACGTCGGGGCCGGTCACACAGTCGCCGCCGGCGAAAACGCCAGGGACGTTGGTTTCCAGCGTGAGGGGATTGGCGGAAAAGGTGTCCCACCGTGTCGTATCCAGACCGATGGAATCGCCCAAGGCGCCCAAATCAGGCGTCTGGCCGATCGTGACAATGACGGCGTCGCAGGGAATGGAGAACTCGGAATTCTCGATGGGGATGGGTCGCGGCCTCCCGCTGGAGTCCGGTTCGCCGAGCTTCATTTTGAGGCACTCGAGAGCCGTAACCTTTCTCTCCCCCTGGAAGACGTTGGGGGCGGCGAGAAAGATGAGTTTGATGCCTTCTTTTTCCGCCTCCTCGATCTCGATCGGATCGACGGGCATTTCGGCCCGGGTCCGTCGGTAGACGATCGTCACTTCGCCGGCGCCCAGGCGCCGGGCCGTTCGCGCCGCGTCCACGGCCGAGTTTCCGCCGCCGATGACCAAAACGCGTTCGCCGATCGAGGTCTTGCCGCCTTCCTCCAACTTCACTCTTCGCAGGAACTCGACGCCGCCCCACACGCCGAAGAGATCCTCTCCCGGCACGCCCAGTTTCCTCTCGACGTGAGCGCCGATGCCGAGGAAGACGGCCCTGTGGGCTCGGCGCAGCTCCTCCAGCGTTATGTCTTTCCCCACGGCCGTGTTGAGACGGATCGTTATGCCGATCTTCTTCAGCCGCTCGATCTCGGCGTCGAGGACGGATTGAGGCAAACGGAATTCGGGAATCCCGACTGCCAGCATGCCGCCCGCCACGGGCAGGGCTTCGTAGACCGTTGGCTGGTAGCCTCGCTTGCGCAGCTCGTAGGCGCACATGAGGCCGGCGGGGCCGGACCCGACGATGGCCACTTTCGCCTTGTCGCAAACTCCTGGCTCGGGCAGATGGTAGTCGCCCACAATATCCGTGACGAAGCGCTTCAGACCGGGGACGTTAATCGGGTCCTCGAGCTGGTTGCGCGTGCAAGAGAGCGTGCAGGGATGCGTGCAAACCCGGCCGCAGATGGAGGGGAAGGGGTTGTCTCTCAGAATGACGTCCAGGGCTTGGTCGAACTTGCCCTGCGCAATCAGGTTTACGTAGCCTTGAGCGTTCTGGTGAATGGGGCAACCGGCCCTGCAAGGGGGAGTGGCCTTGCGATCGATGGTGTAGACGTTGGGGACGGCCTGGGGGAAGGGGCGGTAAATGGCCTTCCGCTCGCCGAGACGCTCATCGAACTCGGAGGAGAGAGTCACGGGGCAGACCCCTTCGCATTCCGAGCAGCCGGTGCAAGTGCTTTCGTTGACGTAGCGCGCTTTGCGGCGGACCTTCACGTCGAAGTTCCCGACGTAGCCGCCGACGGACTCGACCTCGGAATAGGTCAGCAGTTCGATGTTGGGGTGCTGCCTCACGGATGTCATCTTGGGCGTCAGAATGCACGCCGAGCAGTCCAACGTTGGGAAAGTCTTGTCGAACTTCGCCATTTGCCCCCCAATGGTCGGTTCGCGTTCGACCAAGTAGACTTTCTTCCCGGAATCGGCGAGCGTCAGGGCCGCATGGATTCCCGCGATGCCTGCGCCCACTACAAGAACGTCGGGACGAACGGGCTCGCGCTTGCGCTCCAGGGGCTCGTGAAGGGCGACGCGGCGGACGGCGCCGGCGATCAGGGCTTTGGCTTTGCGCGTGGCCATGGCGGGATCCGCGGTCACCCAACTGACGTGCTCGCGAATGTTGCTCATCTGGAAGAAAAAGGGATTCTGGCCGCCGTCGGCCGTCGCGCGCCGAAAGGTGACCTCGTGCATGAGGGGGGAACAGGAGGCCACCACGACGCGGTTGACGCCCTGCTCGGCGATGTCCTTCTGGATCAGCTGCTGGCCCGGATCGGAACACATGAACTTGTACTCGCGCGCCAGGACGACGTTCGGAAGCGACTCGGCAAACCGCACCACTTCCGGGACGTCAACCTTCGACGAGATGTTGATCCCGCAATCGCACACGTAGACGCCGATCTTGACTTTCCCGTTCGGCTCCGTTT
>DATKZW010000593.1:0-5653 GCA_035527775.1 Sumerlaeia bacterium
TTTCGGGGAAAGGGCCCAGAATGCTCCGATAGGCCTTCCGCAAGCGTTCTTGGCGCGCGACGACTCCTTCCGGCGATTCGAGCGCCTGACGCACCGCCGCGCGGCGAGCGTCGAACTGTTTGCGGGCCTCAGCGACAAGGCAGTCGTGCAGGAGCGTGTTGCCGTTTCCTTGCAGGACTTCCAGGTTCTCCTTGTTCCCCGTCTCTTCGGCGACCATGGCGCTTCCCCAACCAGCGATGAAAAGGACAGTGACAAAGAGCCTTCTCCGCAGGCGCATCAACCGTCTCCTTGTGAGCGGAAAGCGCCGTCGGCGGCGTCCGCGACAGTCGGCAGTCCGGCTTCGCGGGGGTCGGCGCGCGCGGGGCGCGTCCGCGGTCCGTCATTCGCCCGCGCTGGAACTCGCGATCCGCGCGAGGGCCTCGACGATGATCCTCTCGTCTCCCTTGAGAAGGGTCCGCATGTCGAGCAGGACCTTGCCGCCGGCAACGCGCGGAATGATGGGAGGCTCGTTGCCGCGGAGGAGCGCGGCCAGACGATCGGGCGAGTGGGCGCCACACGCGACCGCGAGAACGCAGGTTCGGATCGGCGTCGCCGGAAGCGTCCCGCCGCCGGTCGCGCTTTGGGCCTCCTCAAGCGCGACGTTCAATGCGACGCCGCGCTTGACGATCTCCTTCTGGATGCGGGTCGCTCTGCGTTTCAGGTTCGCCACCGGCGTCGCCAGCATGCGGTAGGTGGGATTCGTTTCGACGAGCGTTTCCGGCGTCAAGAAGAGGCGCAACGTCTGCTCGAGAGCCATGTTCGTCAGCTTTCCCACGCGCACCATGCGGGCCAGAGGATGCTTCTTGATCCGCGCGATCAACTCCATCCGTCCCACGATGACGCCCGCCTGCGGGCCCCCGATCAGTTTGTCGCCGCTGAAGCAGACAAGGTCCGCTCCCGCCGAAACGCTGTCCTGGACCATCGGTTCCCGCGGCAGGCCGTAAGCTTCGAGGTTCACCAAGGCCCCAGAGCCGAGATCATCGACCAAGATGAAGGACCGTTGCTTCTTGAGCGAGGCCAGTTCGGCGGTTGCGACTGATTGGGTGAATCCCACGATGCGGTAGTTGCTCGGATTGCATCGCAGGATCACGGCCGTGTTTTCCGTCAAGGCGTTCTCATAGTCGCGCAGATGGGTCTTGTTCGTCGTGCCGACCTCGACCATAGTCGCGCCGCTCTGCTGAATGCAGTCGGGCAGACGGAAAGAGCCGCCGATCTCGATCATCTGTCCGCGGGAGATGATGACTTCCTTCCCGGCGGCGAAAACGGCGAGGATCAGGAACGTGGCGGCGGCGTTGTTGGCGACGACCAGGGCGGCTTCGGCGCCGGTCAGTCTGGTGAGAAGCGATTCGGTCATCGAATTGCGCTTGCCCCGATCGCCCGTTCCGAGATCGATCTCCAGGTTGACGCACCGGTTCAGGGAGGCCAGAGCGTCCACCGCCCGCCGGGGAAGCGCTGCGCGGCCGAGTCCCGTGTGCAGAATAACGCCCGTGGCGTTCACAACGGGCCGCAGGCGCTCCTTCTCTTCGGACAGGAGTCGACGCTTGATCTCCCGGACCACTTCGTCCGGGGATGGGGTCTGGCTTCCCGTTGCGACGTCGCGGCGGAACCCGTCGAGGGCGGCGCGCACGGCGTCCATCGCCAGAGGACGCGAGTACTCGGCGATGAGGATTTGGATGCGGGGAGATTCCAGGAGAACGGTAACCGAAGGAAGACGTCTCCGGGGGTCGCCGTTTCCGGGCGGTGTGCCCAGATCTTCTGCCATTCCTCACCGTCCTTCTGGGAGTATCGCGGGGGTCCCTTGAGTCTCGAGCGCCGGTCCGTCAAGGCCGCAACGGAATCATCTTGGGGATTCCCCGCGCGTTTTCAAGAACTGATTGCGACGCCCCTCGCCCGGCGGGTGCGCGGAGGGAGAGGGAACCGCCTTTCGGGCAAACCTCTTATGGCCCCGCCCGTGGACAAAGCGTCTCGCCGGATTCCCGCCGAGTTCCCGGATTTCCGGCGCGCATCTTGCCTCCGCTACGGCGACGACGTCATGGAACGCCCCGGACCGGGCAAGACAGCGGCGGCCGGATCTGGACGGGCTGGAACTTGGCGAAGAGAGCGGAAGCGCGATGCGCCCGATCTCCGCGGATCGTCTCAATTTCCCTTGACCTTCCTCTCTGCGTTGCTACAGTGAACCACACGGGCGTAGTTCGCCTTGTCTGTTCCGCGGATGACGGGCCGGGATTTCGGACGGGTCGATGGGACTGATCCCGAGGGACCTTTTCCCGGCGGATGGGCGCGCGAAAGGGAGCATGTTGCCGACGAAGCGCTTTCGAACACCTCGAGGACGTCTCGGTCGGGTCGCGGCCCGCGGCGCCGGGTTCTCGCCGAAGGGGCGGGAGGAGCGGCTCGTGGGTCTGTGGGTTTGGATCGTGGTTGCGAGTCTGACGCTGGGGTTGGGGGGCTGCTCGTGGCTTCGAGGCGAGGGGCCGGGGGCCGGCCAGGGGCGGTACGAAGAGCCCTTCGAACTCGCGCTGTTCCCCGAGAAGTCGGACCTTCGTCCGGGGGAAGCGCTCATTGTGCAAGCCAAGCTGCGCAACATCAGTGGGGACGCCGTGCGCGCGCGGCACCTGAGTCACCGCTCCCTTTCTTTCTGGATCTGGTCCTCGCAGGATCCAGACCATGTTCTTACGCGCGCCGTGCATAGCGCGCATGAGCAGGAGGACTACTACGCGGGACTGGAGCCCGGCCAGGTCCTGAGCCGAGATTTCGTTTTCACCAAGGCCTGCGCCGAGCCGGGGAATTGGCTCATCCAGGCGATGTATACGGCGCCGAAGGACGGAAGAAACGTCGGCCTCATGGCCGTCTCGCCCCCCGAGCGCTTCGTCGTCCAAGGACCGGAATGCTTGAAGCGGGACGAGGACGGCCTGATTACGCAGCAGGAAGCCATCCGGCTGGTCAAAGAGCATCTGGGCCGGCCGGTGACCCAGGAATTCGCAACCCTGGTCGGGAACGAAGCGGGATTGGCGGACTGGTGGGTGCTCGTCTCGGTCGATCCCGCCGCCCTCGCCCAGGGGGAACGGGCCGAAAAGGGGTTCTACGTGAATCCCTACCTGGGAGAGATCCGCAAGGAAACCCGGCCCGACAACCATCCCGCTCGCAAAAAGGAGGACCAAACGCCGCAAGACCTGCCTTGAATTCGCATGGAACTATCCCTCTCAGGCGCGGGGGCCTTGGGACGCCTGCCTGCGAGGCTGAACACTTCAGAGGAGAAGGAGCGAGTCATGATGCGACAGAAACGTTGGAAATGGGCAGCCGCCGCCCTGCCCGCACTGTTCAGTATGGCGGTTTTCGCGCCGCCGGCCGGCGCGGCCAAAGTCAATTCGAGCGACCAGAAAATCCAGAACGGCGTGATTCAGCAGACCATCCACGCGGGGCAGAGAGCCCCCTTGGGGAACTTCGACGCCAAAGCCGATGAGCGGCTGCGCCGAGTGGTCAAGATCCTGCGCACGACCGACAAGACGCAAGTCAATCAATTCGTGCCCGTGGCGTTCGAGCTGAAAAACGTCAACCCATTCGCCGTCATCCGCTTCGTCCGCCGCGTCGTCGAAGTCGAAGAAGGCAACTGGTGGACGTTCGTCGCGCCCGACGGCAACAGCGGGCGCTTGCTGGTCAACGTCCCCGTCTGGCAGGTCGAGCCGCTCAAGGAGTTGGTCGCTCTCATCGATCGCCCGGGGCTGACTTCTTCGGACGGCTCCGTGCGCGTTTACCACCAACTGAACCATCGCAATCCCGCCGATCCGGGCTTCGTCGCAACGCTGGCCGGTCTGGGGAACGCCACGGCGACGATCCTTCCCGACGTGGCGACGGGGGCCGTCTATCTCGAGGACGCACAGTCCGGCATTGACCTCATCTTGTCTTTCATGGACAGGCTCGACACTCCCACCGGCGCCGTCTACGTCCAAAGCAAGATCTACGAACTCGACCGCGTGAACGACGGCACGCTCGGGCTGGATTTCCACGCCTGGAAAAACGGCCCCGGCCGGAACCTGTTTTCTCTTACCGCCTTCCGCGAATACTTCAAGATCAACGGGCGAGGCGAGCCGTTGGTGATCGACCCCGGCAGCGACAACGTGGACATTCGCACCGTTCCCGGGAAACGCTTCGTCAGCCACGGATACAGCGGCAACTACTTCTACGAGCTGCCCTCGGCCTACTTCGACTTCCTGGTGGATAAGGGACGGGCTCGCGTTCTGACCGCTCCCCGCGTCATCGTGGGCAACGGCAAGACCGCCTCGTTCGCGACGGGCGAGCAGATCCTGTACTACCGCGTGCAGAACGGCCCGGCCCGGGCCGCCAGCGTTCTGCCCGCGGGCGTGGTGCTCGATCCCCTCGGCGACGACGCCCGCTTCCCGGACAACCGCACCGTCACGGGGATGACGACGCCCCGCGCTGTGCCGGCGGTGGCCGACGCGAGCGTCCGCATGGACGTGACAAACCGTATGAACGCCGCTACGACCGTCTACCTGAACCTGGATCTATCGATTGTCAGCCATCTCGGCTTCGACGGCGAAGGCGCCCCCCTCCTGAGCGCCCGGCGCATTTCTGAAGAGATCGACACGAAATACGGCGAGGAGCACATCCTAGGCGGCATGACCCGCACGAGATCCATTCAGACGACCCGGAAAGTCCCGATTCTGGGCTCCATCCCGGTTCTTGGATACTTCTTTGGCGGCGAGATCACGACGGCTAAGAAGACCGAACTGGCCGCTCTGGTCAAGGTGGACGCCGTCGAAGGGGCTGACAACCTCGGACCGGCCGAGGAAGACGTGATGGATCGCGTCGAGACGCCCGGGATGGACTCCGTGCCTCTGCCCGAGCAACTAGTGGGCTTCGACATGATGCTCCTTGGGCAGTAGCGGGTGTCGCCCGGTCCGCGATTCCGCGGAAATCGACGTTCCATGAAACCGCTGGTTTCGGAAAGGACAAGACAGCATGAAACGCATCATCACCACTCTCCTCAGTTGCGCGGCGCTCTTCGCCACGACTCTCGTTTTCACGCTCGCCCCCGAGCGCGCCTTCGCCAACGATGAGTCGGCGGGCGTCCAGCGCCGCGTCGGGGACGCCAGCCCGAGCGCGTCCTCAAGCAACATCGACAACTACGTGAACCAGGACGAGCAGCTGAACCTCGGCCCGGACGACAATGACGTTCTCGTCTTGCGGGCCAATGAGAAGGTCCTGCTCAACCGCTACGTGACCAAGACGTTCCCGATCCACAACGCCGCGCCCCGCGAGCTTCGCGAGGTCATGCGCGAGCTGACCGGCAAAGAAGGCGGCCGCGCCGAAGTGATCCGGGACACGAAGAAGAAACAGAACTTCCTCCAGGTCATCTGCCCGAAGTGGCAGCTGCCCTTCATCGAGCAGGCCGTGCCGATGCTGGACACCGAGTGGCTGCGCGAGGATGACGACGGAACGGTCAGCGAGCAGTACGCCGCCCAGTACCGCGACATCGAGGAGATCGACCGCATCGCGTCGCGCTACGCCGGCGAGGGCTATACGACCGTCGACACGAGCAAGAACACGGCGATGCGCGTGGATGAGCCCTATCGCGCGGAAGAGTGGCTCAAGGCCT
>DATKZW010000594.1:0-4484 GCA_035527775.1 Sumerlaeia bacterium
GACTCACGAACCTCGTGCTTTACGACATCAAGATTCTCGACGAGGAGTCCCATCGCCGGTGGACCGGGAAGGACAATCGTGCGATCCTGGACAACGCTCGCCGCTTGGCGAAACGGCGGAGAGCCGAGGGCCGGGCCGCCAACGCAACCCACGAAGGCGCCGAGGGGAACGCCGCCGCGCTCGACGTTCAGGTCCGGGTTCCATTGATCCCGGGCATTACGGATACGGACGGAAACCTTGACGCGATCTTCCGCTTCATGCGGGAGACGGGTTTGCGGAGCGTGGCGCTTCTGCCTTACAATCCCTCCTCCGGCGCCAAACATGAATGGCTTGGCGAAGCCTATGAAATCAAGGGCGATCCGCAGGAACGGGAACGTCTCGACGAGATCGTCCGAAAGGCCCGCGCCGTAGGACTTGAGCCCGAGATCGCTTGAGTTCACCGGAGACAAAACCGGAGCCGCGTCCGCAGTGAGGACGCGACAAGTGAACGCCGGAGCTTCGATCCCAGGGAGAAAACACGATGAACGTGATGAAATCCGCAGCCCCGACTCGAACTGTCGTCATCGGCCTGCAACCGGGCGAAATGCTGCTCGAGTCGATCCGCGACGCCGCGCGCGCGCATGGGATCGAGAACGGCGCCGTGGCGTCAGGCATCGGCACGCTCAAGACGTGCCGGATGCACTACATCGAGCACACGGACTTCCCGCCGAGCGACCGATTCTATACGCTCGAGAAGCCCCTGGAACTTCTGTCCGTGAGCGGCGTCATTGCGGACGGGGAGCCGCACCTGCACATCGTCGTGTCGTGCGGCGAAGGCGAAGTCTACGCGGGCCATCTCGAAGACGGCAGCGAGGTCCTCTACCTTGCGGAGATCGTCATTCAGGTGTTCAACGATCTCAAGCTGACTCGGCGGCTCGATCCGGAGCGCGGGATTCGGCTCCTTGGATCTAAGGAGCAGCCCAGATGACGCGTTCCAGGCTGTGATCTCTCGCGCTTTCAGCGCTTCAGGAAGCCTTGAAGCCGCTTCCGGTACGGTATGATCGACAAGACACAAGGGAGAGTCGAACCATGCCAAGTCTGTACGACAGAATCTACGGATGTCTCGCGGGATCGCGGATCGGGTCGGCCATGGGCGCCGTCGTCGAAGGGTGGGACATGGAGAGGATCGAGGAGCGCTACGGCGTTTTCGATCGGTTGATCGCCTACCATCACTACGACGTGGAGTGGGATCATCCCGCCGGGAGCACGGAAGACGGGATCGAGCGGCAGAAGCTCATGTGCGCGGCCATCATCGAGAAACAGGACCGAATCACGGCGGAGGACCTCGTGAGGACTTGGGTAAAGGTCTTGGACCCGGAGAAGATGAGATTCATGACCGAGCCCTTCGACCGGCATCTCCTGGCCGCGGCGAAACTCGGCCTCGTCCCCCCAAGCCAACTCGGAACTCTGTGTCGCTACAGTCATCTGAACACGACGGCCCGCTCCTTTCACGCGATCCCGCTGATCAACGCCTGCGACACCGAGGGAACGATCCGCGATCTCTACGACGTGGCGCGTGTCTATCAGCCCCCCTTCAGCGATTCCTTTCCGTGGGGCGCCGCCTACAACGCGGCGGTTGCCCACGCGCTGCGACCCGACGCGACGGTGGACTCCGTGATTGAGACCGCCCTCGAGCACGCCGCACAGCCAATCCGGGAAGAGATTCAAGCCGCTTTGGACGTCGCCGCGAAATCGAGCGACCCGATGGACATGCGACAGACCCTCAACGCGAAGTACGCGGGAGGACGCTTCCCCTATGCGGCGTGCCTGATTTACGAAACCGTCGCGAAGGCCATGGCCGTCTTCGCCGCCACGAAGGGGAACGTCAAAGACGCCGTCATCGTTTCCGTGAACTTCGGGCGAGACACCGACTGCCTGGCGGCGACGGCGGGCGGCCTGGCCGGCGCCCTCACCGGAACCGAGTCGATCCCGTCCCAGTGGATCAATTGCGTGGAAGAGGGGACGCGCAACAATCCCTACACCAACTCCCACCTGACCATCGAGGAAACGGCCAACGGCCTTTACGGCGCCCTGCAGAACAAGATACGGAAAATGAAGGAGCACGCGGCCCTGCTGACGGAGTTTCTGCCCAACGCGCCCTTATGAGACCGCTCGACTGCGTGACTCTCGCCCCGCCTCTCTAGCGCGCGGAAGTCTGCACACCTTACGAGTGTCCTGAGCATCGCTTCGACGCGGGGTGTCTCGTTGTCGTTCTCGTAGGGATGGGGGTCTCGGCCCTTGGCGTGTGGAATCAAGAAGGACGCCGGACGTTGCGCCGCTGGAACCCCAAGCCCTGCGGCAGCCAGAGCGACGCATGCATCGCCCCGCCGCAGATGTCCATCTTGACGGTAAGGGGCGCCGAATCGCGGATTGTGATTGACAGGCGGAACGCGCTCGCTTCATGGTCCATTTGGACTCGAAGGTCTGTCTGTCCATCGTCTTTCGAGGAGGAGGCCATGGGAAAAAAACGCCGAGAAACGCACGGCGCATTCACGCTGATTGAGCTCCTCATCGTCGTGGCCATCATCGCCATTCTCGCGGCCATCGCCGTGCCCAATTTCCTCGAAGCCCAGGTGCGCTCCAAAGTGGCGCGCGTCAAATCCGACCTGCGATCGATCAAGACGGGACTCGAGAGCTACTGCGTGGACTACAACACCTACCCGAATGACAGCGGGTGGCAGAATCTCGACTACCGAAACACGTGGGTCTTCCTGACGACGCCCATCGCGTACCTGACGTCTGTGTTTGAAAGCCCCTTCGCCGAGGAACTGGCCAATCCCGATGCCGGCCTGATCGCCACGGCGCGCAGGAACTACGAATACTGGGGCCAACACTTCTTCCGCGACCCGCCCCTGAGAACCACGCGCTACGCGGCGACGTCCGTCGGTCCGAACAACCAGGACGACATGGTCTTCTTTCGCGTCGGCAACTGGATATTCCCGTATGAGGAGGCGATGGACCCGGAGTTCGTGAATCGCCTCTACGACCCCACCAACGGAACGAAATCCTATGGCGCTCTACTCACGTCGAACATCAGAATGTACTGAGAGCGCCCGTCGAACTGAAGTCGGGTCGCAAGGGCCGGCGGGTTGGAACATGGCGGGCGGGACCTTCCCCGCCCGAGACGGGCTGCGAGAGTCCTCCTGAGGCCGGTTCGAAGGCCGCGAGGATCGGCGACGATTGGCTGCGAGAGAGAAGGCAATGAAGGGAAAGCGACGGAGAATGACCACGGCGTTCTTGCTCTCGGCCGTCCTCGCGGCGTGGGCGGGCGCCTGCGCGGCTTCAGACGAGAAGATGGGAGCAAACAGCGAGGGACGACGGACGGTCCCGAAGGAGAGATCCATGGACGCCGGGCCTGCGTACGTGAAAACGGGGAACTGCGAAAAAGCGAAACCGATCGTGGCGGTCGATAACGTCTGCGCCTGGCCGAATCTGACGCTCCTGCCGGATGGGACCATCGTCGCGACGATCTTCAACAAGCCGAGTCACGGTCAGATGGCGGGAGACGTGGATTGCTGGGCGAGCGAGGACGGAGGGCGCACGTGGCGACTGCGCGGCGCGGCGACGCCTCACGAGCCGGACGGGACCCGCATGAACGAGGCGACGGGCTTGGCCAGGAACGGCGATTTGGTCGTTCTCTGCTCGGGTTGGTCCGACAAGATCCTCGAGGGTCAGGAGCGCTGGAACGACGGCCCATTCCGGGCGGGGATTCTCAGCGCTTGGGTGTGCCGCTCCTCAGACGGCGGACGGACGTGGCGCGTTGGCAAAGACGCGTTCCCGAAGCGAGGGCCCGACGGCGGGAGCTGCATTCCCTTTGGCGACATCCTTCCGGGGAAGGACGGCGATCTGCGCGCGGCGATCTACACGGTCATCAAGGGACGTCCCGACCGCGTCTACATCTACCGAAGCCGCGACGACGGGAAGACGTGGGGCGATCCCGTTCCGATGGAGGAAAAGGTCCTGCGGAACGAAACCGCCCTTCTTCACCTGGGAGACGGCAAATGGCTGGCCGCCGCTCGCGGCAACGGCTTGGCTCTCTACGCATCCGAGGACGACGGCAAGACCTGGACATGCCGCGGAGACGTGACCGGTCTCGCGCAGCATCCTGGGCATCTCCTGCGCCTGAAGGATGGGCGGCTTCTTCTCACTTACGGCAACCGCACGGAAGGCGACAAATGCGTCGAAGTGCGCGTGAGCGGCGACGAAGGCAAAACCTGGAGCGGCCCCATGCGCGTGGTGGACTTCGAGGGCGACGGCGGGTACCCCGCCAGCGTCCAGCGCGCCGACGGCCAGGTCGTCACCGCCTATTACGCGAGCCAAACCGAGGGTCACAGCCGCTACCACATGGGCGTCGTGATCTGGGATCCCGCGAAATCGCTCGGAGGATGCGAGTAGCGGGCGTCTCTCGCGCTCTGCGGCGGCATGGGCGTTTCCGGGATCGCGCA
>DATKZW010000595.1:0-2771 GCA_035527775.1 Sumerlaeia bacterium
ATTGCGATCGGTTGTCGTTCATTTGCCCACCTCCCTTTGGACGGGCAAGCAGGTTCGGGAACGAGCGCGCAGCGCCGGAGTCTTGGGTGGGTCGATAGGCGCTTTGCGCATGCCTGTCCGCGTTCCTGGCCTGTTTGCCGAGCCAGGCGCATCCTGCGCGAAAGGCAGAAGGCAGCCTACGCCCGGGCGCTTCCAGAATGCAAGCCTTTCCTGCGCCCTTTCCCGACGCCCAAAGCTGGCGTGGCCCCCCAGCTCGATTCTTCAGACTGCGAGCTCAGGGAGGGTGACATCGAGCAGATAGCGGAGGCCGTTCTTGGGCTGACGAAGCTCAACTACAACACGTGTAGACTTGGTGGCGCTTCGCCGGTCACGATCAAGTTCTCAGACGAAGTGGGCGCGATCCTCATCGGTAACCCGACTTCTGCACAGCCCCGACCCCAGTTCAAGTATTACATCTGGGTAACCGGGGTCAGCGCTGTCGCCTGCCCATCCAAAATGGCCCGGCGCCCTTGCGAACGCCAGATTTCCGTATTCGGCAGAGGTAGGGCGCCGGGGTCCACGGGTGGAGCGCCGCTTCAGATCGGGCGTCTGACGGGCGCTGTGGCGAGCCGGTAAAGGCGCCAAGGTTTCCAGGAGAATGGCAAAGGAGGTTCTCTTCGCCATGCCTGTCTATGAGTTCTCATGCAGGAAATGCAGCAAATCGTTCACCCTCAAGCTCTCCCTGGCCGACTACGAGAGCAAGAAGGCGCGCTGTCCGAAGTGCTCGAGCGCCCGGGTCGTCCGGCGCATCAGCGCCTTCTCCGTCAAGACGTCGAAAAAGAGCTGAGTTGCGGCGGCGCCCAACAGTCGATTGAGTTGCGCCGGCCCGCGACGGCCGATTGAGTTGCGCCGGCGCGCGACGGCCGATAGAGAGAAACCGGGCCATCTCTTGGCGACGGATGAATCGCATGCGGTTGCGCGCGGCTTGCACAAGGACTCGCCCGCGCTTTCAGGACCCAAGGGTCCCCGTCTGCGGTTGGAGAGTTATAGACGCCCGCTCCCGCCCAACATGAACTCCACGGACGCGCGAGGTCACTGAGAGCGATCTTGCCGGCCACGGGCCGGTTCTTCCCCGGCTCGGGCCGGTTCTTCCACTAGCGGCCTGACCTGAATGCCGTCGAACGTGACGCCCCCTCCGCTCGCAAAGAAGAACAGGCGATCTCCGCCAACGTTGTGACGGCGGGTGACAATGGTTCGCCGACCGTCGATGCAGGCGTCGATGATTCTGTCTTTCGCAATGACTTCAAGCGTGAAGGGGCGGTCCAAGCCTTCAACGCCCCGGATCCCGAAATCGTGTCCGTCGGACCAATGCTCGGTTGATGCCTGCGCCAACCCTCCGTTGCTTGGCGAGCCATACTGGACGCGTCGATCGGCCGGCTCGAATCGCCGTTCGCAGCCGTCCGCGTAATCGCCTTCCCCTCGGAAGCAGAGCCCGAAACACTTCGCGCCGGGCGCGGGAAGCGCCTTCAGTGTGATGCGAACGTCCCGGGGAACCTTCGTCAGCATGCCGACTTCAAAGCCGTCCGGCGACGCATGGACGCGAACGGTTCGGCCGTCGCCCGAGGCGCCTTTCGTCAAGGCTTCAAAGGACAACGGAATCGGCTCGCCGCTCTTGGGAACCATTTCCGGGGGGAACCGCATGCCCAACGAGCCGTCCTCGCGCTGGATGAGTTCCCGGAACACGACGTTGCCGCCCCACCCCGGATACGCAAGGAAACCGGCCAGCAGTCGCCGATTGCCCGTGAATTCCGCCACCTTCGGAACCATCAGGCCATCATAGACGGTCGGCTCGATCTCGGTCCAGGGCCCCAACGGGTCGCGGGACTTCCACAGCGCGTTGCGCCCCAGGATGAAGTAGCGCCAGCCGTTCCATTCAAAGTAGTTCGGACACTCGGCGCTTGTTCCCGGCCGGAGTTGGACGAAATCCCCGGGGATGTCCTCCCAAGTCGCGAGATCCCTGGAGACCAATCGGTTGCCGCCGCCCCGAACGAGATGGAACAGGCCGGTCGACTTGTCCTGAAACACCTCGCAATCATGGCCCGGGACCAGGGGCTTGAAATCCTTCGTGAAGTGAACGCCGTCGGCGCTCCTGGCGGCAAAGATCCACGATCCCTGCTGAGGTTTGTCCTTGAATTCGGCTCGCCCGCCGCAATCCGTGTAGAACGCGTAGTACTGGCCATCGTTGTCATTGTAGATCACATCGCCCGTTCCCATCGAGCATTCCCACTGCCTGAGAATCGGGACCGCCAACGGATGATGCTCCCAATGAATGAGATCCTTGGTGGCGGCATGCGCGTACTGGTGGGCGCCCAGACCCCATTTGCTGCCGTGGTGACGCCGATCGAAAAGATAGAACAGATGAAACGCGCCGTCGTGGTAGAACGGCATGCAATCGCCGGCGAACGCGTTGTGTCCCCGCGGCTTCCAGTACTGCATGGAAGCCTGCTCTTCGCCGAGGATCTCGAGGTCGCGCCGAGCGACCTCCTCCGCGCCGCCGCTTAGGGCGACGATCTCCGCGTCGGTCAACGCCCTGCTCCATACCGCCAAGTGATCGATAAGCCCGTTGAAGCCCGACTTGAGCTCGCCGTTCTCGCGAGCCGCCCCAATCAGAAACGGCCCGCGAAACCGGCGCAACTCGCCGTGCGGCCACTCCTCGTCGACAAGCGCGCCGTCGATGAACATCTCCAGGTTCGCGCCTCGGAACCGAACCACGACGTCGTGCCAGACCGTGG
>DATKZW010000596.1:0-4601 GCA_035527775.1 Sumerlaeia bacterium
GAAGGCCAGAAAGTAGTGGCGCTGGAAGCGCCCCGAGCAGGTCAAGAAGTCGGCCCGCGCCAGGGCGTCGAGCTTCTCCGCCAGGTCCCGCTCGGGCGAAGGCGAACCCCAGAACGCGCGCTCGAGCAGATGCGGGCCGGCCAGGTCTATCGCCAGCGGACACGCGACGTCCCCCAGCCGATCCATCAGCCCCCAATGCTGCATCACGAGAACGTCCGGATTTCGCGCGCGGACGTGCTCCGTGAGGCGCTTGCGCTCGAAGAGAAACGATTCGACCCGCTTCCGCTGGTCCGCGGAAACGTTCGCCACGGCGTCCATCGGCATGGCAACCTCGACGTCGAACCCGCGCCCGCGCAGTCCCTCGGCCAGCCCCCACGCGCGCAGCCCCGCGCCCGTGGTCGAGAACCCAGGCAGCGGAACCGGTTCGGTGGTGACGACAAGAATGCGCATCGGATACGTCGTTGGGTTCGAGTTGAGCGCGTGCGCCGATTTCGTTCAAACCGCGGAGAACGTCCGAACGGCCGGCCTCAACCTATCAGCGAGTCTGAGACCCCGCAAGGCAAAGGTCCGCGAGGCGGCGAGACCCGCGATCGAGCCTTCAGCCGGTCATTTCCCGGCGCATCTCGGCCAGCTTGTCTTTGCAGAAGACGGCGACCTGGTCGATCGACACGCGATCCTGTTCCATGGTGTCGCGGTGGCGGACGGTCACTCTCTGGTCGCTCAGGGAATCGACGTCGACGGTGATGGCGAGGGGCGTGCCGATTTCGTCCTGACGGCGGTAAAGCTTGCCGATGGCGCCGGTGTCGTCGTAGCGCGCGGGGAAATGCCTGCGCAAGTCCGCCGCGATGGCCTTCGCCTTCTCGACGAGCTCCGGGCGGTTGCGCAGCAAGGGGAAGACGGCCGCCTTAATCGGCGCCAGGTCGGGATGGAGACCAAGGACGATGCGCTTGCCGTTCTTCAGCTGTTCCTCGCGGAAGGCGTTGCAGAGGAAGGCCAAGACCGACCGGTCCACGCCCCCGGACGGTTCGATGACGTAGGGGACGACGTGGCGGTCGTTTTCTTGGTCGAAGTACTCGATCCGCTTGCCCGAACACTCCGCGTGGCGCCTGAGGTCGTAGTCCGTGCGGTTGGCGATTCCCTCGAGCTCCGACCAGCCGAAGGGAAACAGGAACTCGACGTCGGCGCAACGCTTGGCGTAGTGGGCTAGTTCCTCCGGCTCATGGTCGCGCAAGCGAAGGTTCTCCTTCCTGACGCCGAGACTCAGGTACCACTGGAACCGTTCGTCGCGCCATTGCTCGTAACACGCTTCGTCCTCGCCCGGCATAACGAAGTACTCGATCTCCATCTGTTCGAATTCCAGGGTCCGGAAGATGAAGCTCTTCGTGGTGACTTCGTTGCGGAAAGACTTGCCGATCTGAGCGATCCCGAAGGGGAGTTTCCGACGGGTCGTCGTCAGGACGTTCTCGAAGTTCGCGAAAATCCCTTGGGCCGTTTCCGGGCGAAGATAAACCTCCAGACCCGAGGCCTCGACGGCGCCCAGCGTGGTGCGGAACATGAGATTGAACTCGCGCGCCTCAGTGAGTGCGCCGCCGCATTCCGGACAGCGGACGTTCTCGGAGTCCGTCGCTTCGGCCAGAGGCCGCGCCTCGATCTTCGTCCCCTCAGGGACGGGTTTCTTCTTGAACTTCTTCTCCCGCGCGCTCTCGAGCGCCTCGGGGAGGCTCGGCGCTTGGATCGGCCCGACTTCGCCCCAGTTCTGGCCTTCCGGGCCCGTAACGGCGGCCACCCAGAGATAGTCGGCTCGGAAGCGTTTTCGGCACCCTTTGCAGTCCATGAGGGGCTCCGTAAAGTGCTCGACGTGTCCCGACGCCTCCCAAACGCGCGGGTGCATGAGGATCGCCGCGTCGAGCCTTTCCACGTCGTCGCGTTCCTCGACGACGGCGCGCCACCATGCGTCCTTGACGTTTCGTTTCAGGGCGGCGCCAAGCGGGCCGTAGTCGTACGTTGAGGCCAAGCCGCCGTAGATTTCGCTGCTCTGGAAGATGAACCCGCGCCGTTTGCAGAGGCTCGTGATGGTGTCGATGGTCAAAGCCATGAGCCTGGAACTCCCCTCCCGGCGGAATAAGCGGCGAAACTATCAACGCACCGGAAGGGAGTCAAGGCTTATCTCTTGAGTCCAAACGACTTATCGGAAGAGACGAACGCGCGGCTCCGACGCTTGGGGTCGACGGCGAGAGATCAGATCTCGTAGACGCCGCCTTCCGTGGGGATTGCCGGTTCGATGCCGATTTCGCGCGAGATCCTGTCGGCGAGAGCGGCGCATTGGTCGGGTTCGCCGTGGACGACGAAGATGTTGCGGAGGTTCTTGCTTCCGGCGCTGACGAGGTGGACGAAGTTGAGGATTTCGTCCTGGTCGGCGTGGCCGCCGAGATCTTCGAGGACAACGGTGCGAGCGCGAACTTCGGTCTCCTCATCGAGGATGCGCACCGTGTCCGCCCCGTCGGCCAGGCGCCGGGCCAGGGTGTTCTTGGGGGGGCAGTCGGCAAGCAGGATCAGGTGGCGCGGATCGGCAAGGGTGTGGCGCAAGTGGCGCAGGATGGTCCCGGTTTCGCAGGAGTTGGTGGGCGCGACGACGAGGCACGGCTCGTCGCTCGCGGCGAGCTCCTCGGATTGCGCGAGGCCGCGCACGTATTGCAGGCGGCCGAATCCGAAGGGATCACGCTCCTTGAGAATCCGAGTGCGGGTTACGGCGTCATAGCAATCGCTGTGATGGCGGAAGAGCTCGGCGACGTTGACTGAGAGGGGGCTGTCGATGTAAACGGGCGCCCGGCGCAGTTCCTTCTTGTCCCACGACTCGAGAAGCAAGTGAAGGATCCGCAAGGCCGCGCCGAAGGAGAAATCCGGGATGACGATTCTGCCCCCTTGTTCCAAGGCGTCGGTCGCGAGGGCGGCGAGTTCCGTGCGGGCGCGGTCCAGGCTGGCAAGGCGTTTGCCTCCGCAGACGGCGCCAAGAACGAGCGTGTTAACGTCGGTGGGCACTTCCGGGTTGCGCAGAAGCGGCATTCCGCTTCTGCCGAGGTCGCCGGCGTAGACGACCCGGTGTTCGCCGTCAAAAGTCTTCACGTCGAGCACCGCGAGGGCGGAGCCGAGGAGATGTCCCGCGTCGAAGAAGGCGCAACGCACGTCTCGCAGAATGTGAAACGCCCGATGGTAACTGAGTCCGTTGAAATGGTAGAGAGACCGCTCGGCGTCCTCTATCGTATGGAGGGGATCGAGGGGTCGGCGACCGTCGGCGGCGCGTCGCTCGTTCACTTTCTCGACGTCGTGTTCGGCCATGAAGGCCGTGTCCCGCAGCAGGGCGCCGCAGAGGTCCTGGGTCGTACGCGTGGCGAAAACCGTGCCGCCGAAGCCCTGCCTGACGATGGTGGGGAGGCTGCCGCAGTGGGCCAGGTGAGCGTGGGTCAGGACGACGGAATGGAGGCGGGAGGGTTCGAAGGGCAGCTCGAGGTTGCGCCGTTCGGCTTCCTGGCGGCTTCCCTCAAAGAGGCCGCAATCCAGAAGGATGTTGAACCCCTCAAAGGCCAGCATCTGCATGGCGCCGGTGGGCGTTTCGCTCGATCCGTAGAATTCCAGTTTCATGCTCACGGAGCGGTCCTCCCTCAGGAAGGGCGGTTGGCGGGCGCCGCAGACGGCAATGGCCGTGAATGGCGCGCGCCGCGCGCGAGGAGATCAGGCTGAGATTCCAGCCTGAGAGCATGCATTATCAACACGGGGGCCCGGATGGCAAGGGAATCCGTCCCCCGCGCCGCGTCCTGTTGCGCATTCCGCGCTCCGTTGCGCCGTGAAGGGCCTCCTAACTAGCCGAAGCAGGCATTCAGCCTCGAAGTGAACTCGGCGGAGTCCCCGAAGAGCTCGATCATACTGTTGGTGGTTTGTCGACCGGAGTCGAGCTCGCCGGACCAGTACGCCACCTCGCTGTCGCTCGGGAAGCGGCCGAGGAACGCGCGGTAGAAGCGCGAGACGTAAACAGCCGTCGTCGGGTTCTTGGAAAGGAACTCCTCAGAAACGATCAGTTCCCGAGCCATCTGCTTGGCTTGCGAACGGACGCCTTCGATTCCATTCTGGGAGTAAGCGGCGTCGATGAGACCCGAAGCGTATTCCAACCCGCTTTGATCCACGAGACGGTCGAGAAGACCGACATACATGAATGTCACGAAGTTTCGGGCGGGATCCCCTTCCTTCCCAGGATACATCGTCTGAATGCGAGCGGCGAATTCTTCGGACTCAGAGAATATCGTCATCACTTGAGAACGGTTCCACTCTCCACCAAGCCAGTTGTCCAGCTCGGTCTGACTGGGAGGACGATCCAGGAACACGTTGTAGCAGTCCGTGAGGAAATCGCTGTCGTTCCGTCCTCGGGCGGCGTATTCGCCCGAAAGAAAGAACAGCCTCGCCATCTCCCTCGGGATGAACCGCACGTCGATATTGAAGCCCACTGCGTAGTCGAAGTATCCGATTTCCCAGGACTCGACGGCGCCGGCCTCGGGCGCACGGTTGAGGATCAGCCAGTAGAACGACGTGATGAGATCTCTGATCGGGGT
>DATKZW010000597.1:0-15542 GCA_035527775.1 Sumerlaeia bacterium
CGGCACTTCGTCGGGCCAGTTCGACAGGCGCGACGTGATGAGGACGCGCCCGGCCCGCAGGCGCGGCAGGACGTCGCGGCACAGTCCGCGGGCGGCGTCTTCGTCGTCCACGTTGTCCGCGATGAGGAGAAAGTCCGACCGCCTCTCCAGGGCGCGCAAGACGGCCTCGACGACGACGCGCTGGTCCTGGACACCGCGCTCGGACAGGTTGAGAAGGTCCGGTTCGGCGAGAGAGGCGAGGTAGTTGTCGAGATTGCCGGCGGAATCCCCGCGCACGAGGAAGACGGCGTTGTACGTTCCCTTGTCGAGGGCGCGCCAGGCGTACTCGACCGCCAGGCGCGTTTTGCCGACCCCGCCGAGCCCGTGGATCGCCCGGCGCTGGGTGACGACGGCGGCTTCGCCTGACGAGAGGCGCCGTTCGAGACCCTCAAGCGCCCCCTCGCGCCCCTTGAAGAACGAGCCGATGGAGGGCGGGAGCATGCGGTGGATGAGGGGCCCGCCCGCCTCCGGCGCCTCGGGCTTCGATAGATCGGCCTCCTCCTCCGGAGCGGGCGCGGGCATCTCTTCCGGGCCTGGCGGCGGGAGCCGCTGCACAGCCGGCCCCTGCACGCACTCCCTGATGAAAGCGCCGACGCGCGTGTGCGGCAGCTCTCCCTTTGACTCGGGCTTGCAGATGGTTGCGTGGTTCTTGTCCATGGGGATGGGAACCACGTGCGGGATGCCCGGATCGGCGGTGGTCGCGTCGACCACGAGGACGGGCCCCGTCTTGAGGGTCTCGTAGTACACCTGCGTCCGCAGCCCCAGGCGCTCAACGTTGTTCCGATACCACACGTTCAGTTCGCGCAAGTGGGGCTCGTGAGCTTGGAGTTCGCGGACCGCGACGGATGTGGGAAGCAGGCCGCCGACATAGCTGACCCAGCTGGCGATGTCGCTTCCGGAATGCGGGGTCGACAGAAACACGATGCCCTTCGTTTGTTCGAGGACGGCGCTCCACTTCGGATCGCCGAAATCGCAGGCGTGGCGCAGCATCTGCTTAACCAGCAGCCCGCCCAGGCTATGGGCGATGAAGACGACGGGGCGCTCGCCGATCTTGTGCGAATCGAGGACCGCCAAACAATGGGTGGCACGATCCACGATGGGCATGGCGTGTCCCTTCCAGTTGAGCGACGGAGCGTCGTAGTCCAGAGACCAGACGCCGACATCGGGGAGGTCTTCCCCGATCCACTTGGGCCAGAACTTCCCGGGCTGTTTCTTGGGATGCCATGTCGTCGTGCCGTCGCCGTCGAGGCCGTGGACGAAAATGACGTCGGCCATGCGGTTCGGGTTGTCGCACCCCATGATGGGCTTCAGATCGGCCATGTCGTCATCCTCCCGCCGACCGAAGGTCGGCTTCATCCTTCATCCTTCGTCACTCCGCCTTCCCTTCCGGCCACCCGTCTTCTCGTATCCGCCTTCCGACCTCGCGTAGCGTCGCGACGTCTTCGGGGTGGATCGAGCCGTCGCCGAGCGGGCCGGTATTCAGAAGCAGGTTGCAGTTCTGAGCGCGGGCGTGGGCAATCATGTCGAGCGCTTGGCCTGGCGTTTTGTGTTCGCCGTCGTCTTTCTCGATGTAACCCCAGCCGTGAGGTTGGAGCGTGTCGCAGATCTCGTTGTGCTTGTCCTTGTTCCTCTCCCAGGCGCGCCGCGCGATTTCGGCCTGTTCGGGGCCGACCTGCTTGCGGACGTTCTCGGCCAGCGAGCGGCCGCGACGCTCGGGCGAGGCGAAGTCCTCGTCGCCGTTGGCGCCTTGCTTGAAGGCGATCAACGCCTGGGGCTGCAACTCGCGGATCATGGCGTAGGTCTCTTCGATCGGGAAAAGATCGGGCCGCGCGTAGTAGCCCATGATCGGATCGAACCAGATCCCGGCGAGGGGGCCGTAGTTCGTAAGGAGTTCGCGGATTTGGGCGTGGACGAACTCGATATAGCGTTGGAAGTCCTCGTCCTTGGCCCACCTGTATCGCGGCTCCGGTTCTTCATAGTCGGGTCGCGCCATGCCGACAAACGTGCGCGGGTAGAAGTACGGGTGACGCCAATCGGCGGCGTAGGAATAGTAGGTGAAGAAGCCGAGGCCCTTCTTCGCGCATTGCCCGGCGAGTTCGGCGATCAGATCGCGCTTCGCGGGCGATTGCGCGCTGTTGTAGTCGGAGACTTTCGTGTTGAAGAGGCAGAAACTGTCGTGGTGGCGCGACGTGACGTTCACGTACCGCATCTCGGCTTCGAGCGCCAGGTCGGTGATAAAGTCGGCGTCGAACTTCACGGCCGTGAATTGATCCTTCAGTTTCTCGTATTCGGCGACGGGGATTTTCTCGTTGAACATCACCCATTCGTGGCGTCCCAAGAGACTGTAAAGGCCGTAGTGCATGAAGAGCCCGAACTTGGCGTCGGCGAACCACGCCCGCGCCGCCTCGCGCGGGCTCTCGGCGTAGAGGGCGTCGTAGCCTTTGAGGTACGACGGGACGGGCAGACTGGCGGCGGCTTTCATTCTTCTGGATTCTCCTCTTGGCGGGATCTGGCGCGCGGCCAAGGTCGCGGCGGCGGCGCCCAGGCCGATCACTGCCAGGAAATCTCGACGCGTGCACTCGACCGCAGTCATTGCGTCTCTCCTTCCTTCGCTTCGAGCGCATTATTGTGCTCTGGATCGCTAACGGTGGTGTGGCCTGGCCCCCGAGGTCCGGAACCTGCTCCTATCTCTCCGAGATCGCCCGGCTTACGGCGCGGAGGAACTCCCTGCAGAAACGATCCCGACCGAAACGCTCGGCGTTGCGGCGGATGACGAGCGGGTTGAAGTCGCCCGGAACGAAATCGCGAAGCGCGTCGATGAGGGAGACTTTGCTCTGCTCTTCGAAGAGAAGCCCCGTTCTTTCATGGATTACCGTCTCGGCGACGCCTCCGCGGCCGTAGGCCACGACGGGGCAGCCGCACGCCTGGGCCTCGACGGGCGTCAAGCCGAAGTCCTCCTCCGCGCAGTAGATGAAGCCTTGCGCGCGTTGGTAGAGGTCGCGCAGTTCGGGCCGCGTCAGGCGCCGCGTGACGAACCTGACGTTGTCGCGCGCCGCTCGTTGGAGCGCTTTCAGCTGCGGTCCGCGGGCCACGATGACGAGCGGCCAGCCAAGGCGGTTGAAAGCGTCGACGACGACGTCGAGCCGCTTGTAGGCCACGGCTTCCGCCACGATGAGGAAGAAGTCCTCGCGCCCCGTCCCGCGCGGGGGAGGCGTGAAGAAATCGATCGCCACGGGCGGGTAGATGATCTCCGCTTCCCGCCGATAGACGTTGCGGATTCGTTCGGCCACGAACTTCGAGATGGCGATGAAGTGCGAGACGCGCCAGGACGTGTTCTGGTCCCATTCGATCAGGCGGTCGACCATCCGGCGCGTCGTCCATGAGAGAGGCCAAGGCAGGCCGCCGAAGTAGGCGTCGTACTGGTCGTAGAAATAGCGCGCCGGCGAGAGGCAATAGCAGACGTGGGGCTTGCCGCGCGGAACGGGCGCGGCTTTCGCGGCGCACGAGCTGATAGAAATCACAACGTCGTACTCGCTCAGTTTCATCCGCCGCATGGCCCACGGGTAGAGGGGCAGGAGATGACGATGCAGACGACGGGAGAAGGGAAACCCCTGCAGGACCGAAGGCGCGATTCGGCGGCAGTTGATCGTCGGACTCACGCGGTCCGGCTCATAGAAGAGCGTGTGGATGTCCGCTTGCGGCAGAAGTCCGAGGATTTCCTCCAACACGCACTCCCCGCCGCGCATGTTGTAGAGCCAGTCGTGGACCAGCGCGACGCGCTTTTCGAGAAAAACTGCTGAGCCCGGGCCGCCGGTCGCGCCCATTTCCCCGAGGGATTCTTCCGGGATGAGCTCCGCGCGCGCCAGCGCATCGTCCGCAACGCGCGCATCGCTCCGAATCCCGGGCTTCGCTGCCCCCACGGGTGCGGCCACGGCGCCGCTTGCGGCGTCCAAGGCGGCCACATCGCCTTCCGCGGGGGGGCCTCCGCGCCGAGCGCGCGTTTCCGCGCGGTCCGGTCGCGGATGAGATGGAGCGATGACGATGCCATCGCCCGCCAGTTCGCGGTACGCTTCGACCGTCTGCCGGGCGGTTTCGGCCCACGTCATCCCGGCCACACGCCGGCGGCCGCGCTCGGTCATGCCGGAGCGCAGATCGGCGTCGGAGAGAACGCGTTCGACGGTCGCGACGAGGCTATCGCCATCGGTGGGGTCGAAGTAGACCGCCGCATCGCCGCCCGCTTCCCTGGGCGCGGGCCTGTCGGACACGATGGTGGGGACGCCCATCGCCTGCGCTTCAATGATGGGCAAGCCGAATCCTTCGACGAGGGAAGGGAATACCAGGGCCGTCGCGCCCGCGTAGAGGAACGGCAACTCCGCGTCGGGCAAGCGCGGCATGGAGACCAAGGCGTCGGCCGGCCCGCTCTCTCGGGCGATCCGACGCAGACGTTCCACCCCCGCTGGATCCATGCCGCACACGACAACAGGACGGACCGGCCCTTTCCCCGCGCCACGTTTCCAGAGGGAACGCACGACGAACTCATGGTTCTTGTGCGGCAGTGCGATCCCGACCATGAGGAGGTAGTCCGACGGAAGGCGGCGCCGCGCGCGCCACGCCTCGATTTCGCCGGGTGCGGGAGGGCCTTTGAGAAAGTTTCTTGACAGACCGTAGGGAATCCGGCGCACGTTCTCCTGGCTCAGCTGCGGCGCCGCCTCGAGCAGCCGCTCGCGCGTCGCATTCGAGCCGACCAGGACTTTCAGCGTTCCCTTTGCCGCCCGCGCCTGGAGCCGCCTCAGAAAAAAACGCATGTAAAGACGTTTAAGGCGATTCGGCGAATCGAGATGGATCAGGTCATGGACCGTCACGACAAGAGGTCGGTTGCTGGGCCACCGAAGAGGGTAGTTGTAGTGCGGCGCGTGGAAAAGCGCCCAACCGGGCGCGGGGTTCGGCAGGAAGATTTGTTCACGTATGCCGTAAACGGGTGCATTGAAACGGGCGCTTCGCCATTGTCCGTGCAGAGCGGCCGCGTCGTCGGCCCACTCGTCGGGCCCCAGGCAGACCAGTCGAGGCGGCTGCTCGAGGCGCGCCATTTCCTCAACCGTTCCCCGCAGGTAGACGCCGACCCCCGAATGACGCCACATGCGAACGTCCACAACGGCGCACGGTTCGTGGGGAGAGGTTTCGGTCGGGCGCTTCATGAGCCGGGGGGGAGGCCGCAAGTTGCGGCCATCTGCATTTCGTTCTAAGCTGCGCTTCGAGGCGTGTCAATCACAGACCCCCTCCGGTGCGCGCCAGCGATTCTGCGATTGTGCTTTTTCTGACCATCGAGGCCGCAGGAGATCAACGGCCGGGCGTCGGAGTTCCCGGACGGGCCAATTCGCGTTGCGGAGAACACTTGGCTTTGGCGCGGAATCCCCTCGTAGCCCAATAGCGCTAGACTATCCAACGCCTCTTGCTGAGACACGCAATCGCTTGAAACTTTTGCGAACGATCCCCTTGGCGGGCCATTGTTCGAGAAGCGGCGGCGGATGGAGAAGGTCGGGATCGCGCCCACCTTGGGCTCTGGGCTGTATTCCGTCGCGCTTTCAGCGCTCCCCAAGGTTCTGAGACAGCCCGTAGGGAGCTTTGGGCGCGGCGAGATACCGGTCCACGGCCTCGGCGACCTGGCGTCCGAGCCACAAGGCGTGCACGATGAGCGAAGCGCCCTGGACGGAATCGCCCGCGGCAAAGACGCTGTTGGCCGACGTCATGAAATCCGAGTCCACGAGAATGTTGCCGCGCGGGTCCGTTCGTACGCCGAGATCCTCGATCAGCGGGCCGTGTTCCGTATGCACGAAACCCATGGCGAGGAGAATGAGCTCGCCCGATATCTCGAAGTCGCTTCCAGGAATCTCCTTGAAATCCATGCGCCCCGAGTCGTCCGGTTCGGACCATTCGATCCGGAGGCATCGGATTGCGCGAACCCTCCCGCCTTCGCCAAGGAACTCCCTGGTCAAGATGCTCCAGAGGCGTTCGCATCCCTCTTCATGGGCGGTCGACGTACGCAGGATCTCGGGCCACATGGGCCAGGGATTCGAAACGGCGCGCGTCTCGGGGGGTTGGGGGAGCAACTCGACCTGGACGATGTTCCGGGCGCCTTGGCGCCGACTCGTGCCGATGCAGTCCGAACCCGTATCGCCGCCCCCGATGACGATGACGTCTTTCCCCTCCGCCGTGATGATCTCCTCCGGCGGGATCGCGTCGCCCGCGTTGCGCCGATTCTGCTGCGTGAGGAAGTCCAGAGCGAAATGGATCCCGCCGAGATCGCGCCCGGGGATGTTCAGGTCCCTCGGAACCCGCGAACCGGTGGTGATGACGATGGCGTCGAAGCTGCGCGCCATATAGCCGCTCGAAAGGTCCCGTCCCACGTCGACGTTTGTCTCGAACCGCACGCCTTCGGCGCGCATTTGTTCCAAGCGCCGATCGATGACCCACTTCTCGAGTTTGTAGTCGGGGATGCCGTAGCGCAGGATGCCGCCGCTGCGGTCCGCCTTTTCGAAGACCGTGACCATGTGGCCCGCGCGCGTCAGTTGCTGAGCGGCCGCCAGCCCCGCTGGGCCCGACCCGATGACGGCGACTTTGCGGCCCGTCGCTCTCGCCGGCGACTGGGGTTCGATCCATCCTTCCTGCCAACCCCGCTCGACGATCTGGAGCTCGATGTGGCGGATCGAGACCGGTTGTTCGTCGATCATCAGCGTGCACGCGCCCTCGCACAAAGCGGGGCAGACGCGCCCGGTGAATTCAGGGAAGTTGATCGTCGCATGGAGCAGATCGAGCGCTCTGCGCCACTGGCCGCGGTAGACCATGTCGTTCCAATCGGGAATGCGATTATGCACGGGGCATCCGAAGGAATGGCAGTATGGCACGCCGCAATCCATACAGCGGGCGGCTTGCCTCTCCAGTTCTTCGAGCGGAAGCATCTGCTCGACTTCTCGGTAATCGCCTATGCGCTCGTCCACCGGGCGTTTCGGCGGGTTTTTCTTGTCGATCTCGACGAAGCCCGTCGGCTTAGCCACCATACACCTCCTCGGAGACCGACACGGTTTCCGTTTCCGCGTGCTCGCTCAGGCGCATGCGCTCGAGCACGCGGCGGTACTCGATGGGCATAACCTTGACGAATCGGGGGAAGTGCGTTTCCCAGTCCTCGAGGATCATGCGGGCTCGGGGGCTGCCAGTGTACTGATAGTGGTTCGTGAGCAGCCGATGGAGCCGCATTTCGTCCTCGCCGCTCCAGACGCTCTCGAGATCGACCATGCCCAGGTTGCAGCGCGTCTCGAACAGCTCGGTCGGATCGTAAACGTAGGCGATTCCGCCGCTCATCCCGGCGGCGAAGTTGTAGCCGGTCTGACCGAGAACGACCACGACGCCCCCCGTCATGTATTCGCAGCCGTGATCGCCCACCCCCTCGACGACGGCGCTCGCGCCGCTGTTGCGGATGGCGAAGCGCTCGCCCGCGACGCCGTGGAGGTACATTTCGCCCGACGTGGCGCCGTAGAGCACAACGTTGCCCGCGATGACGTTCTCATGGGGAACGAACGTGGCGTTTCTCGGGGGGACGACGACGATCTTCCCGCCCGAGAGCCCCTTGCCCGTGTAGTCGTTGGCGTCGCCTTCCACGCGCAGCGTGACGCCGGGCGCCAGAAAGGCGCCCAGGCTCTGACCCGCCGAACCGCGCAGGTGGATCCGAATAGCGTCCTCGGGAAGTCCTTCCCGGCCAAAGCGCTTGACGATCTCGCCGCTCAGGGTCGCTCCGACGGCGCGGTGGACGTTGCGGATCGGCAGGTTGATGACGACGGGCCGGCTTTCCTCCAGAGCGGGCCTGGCGAGCCGAATCAGATCGTGATCCAGCCGCGTGTGGAGTTCGTGATCCTGGGGCTGAAGGCGCCGGCGGACCGTTTCCCGGGGAAGCGCGGCGTGAGCGAAAACGGCGCTGAAATCCAATCCCCGCGCTTTCCAGTGCTCGATGGCCGCGTCCATCTCCAGCATGTCGGCTCGCCCCACCATCTCATCCACGGTCCGAAAGCCGAGGGCGGCCATGTACTCGCGCAACTCCTGAGCCACAAAACGCATGTAGCGCTCGACGGACTCCGGTCTGCCCGTGAAGCGACGCCGCAGCCGGGGGTCCTGCGTTGCGACGCCGACGGGGCACGTGTTGAGGTGGCACTTGCGCATCATCACGCATCCGAGGGTAATCAGGACCGCCGTTCCGAAGCCGAATTCCTCCGCCCCGAGAAGGGCGGCGATTGCCACGTCGCGGCCCGTCTTCAGCTGGCCGTCGGTCTGCACGACGATGCGGTCGCGCAGATGGTTCTGAATGAGGCTCTGCTGCGTCTCCGCGAGGCCCAGCTCCCAGGGAAGACCGGCGTGCTTGATCGAAGTGAGCGGCGAGGCGCCCGTTCCTCCGTCGTGACCCGAGATCAGCACCAGGTCCGCCTTCGCCTTGGCGACTCCCGAGGCGATCGTGCCGACGCCCACTTCGGCGACGAGTTTCACCGACACGTTCGCCCGCGGGTTGGCGGACTTCAGGTCGTAGATCAACTGGGCGAGATCCTCGATCGAGTAAATGTCATGGTGCGGCGGGGGCGAGATCAGCGTCACGCCAGGAGTCGTGTGGCGAATGCGGGCGATCTCCGCGCTGACCTTATGGCCGGGCAGTTGGCCTCCCTCGCCCGGCTTGGCGCCCTGGGCCATCTTGATCTGCAACTCGTCGGCGTTGATGAGGTACTCGATCGTGACGCCGAACCGGCCCGAAGCGACTTGCTTGATGGCCGAGCGTCTCAGGTCGCCGTTGGCGTCCGGCGCGTAGCGGGCCGAGTCCTCGCCTCCTTCGCCCGAGTTGCTGCGCCCGCCGATTCGGTTCATGGCGATGGCGATCGCTTCGTGCGCTTCGGGACTGATCGATCCGAGCGACATGGCGGCCGTGACGAAGCGTTTCGTGATGGCCTCGACCGGTTCCACCTCCTCGATGGGGACCGGGTCCGCCTTCTTGAAGCGGAAGAGACTGCGCAGCGTGGCGCGCTCGCGCGATTTGCCGTCGCAGATCTCCGTGAAGGTCTTGAACGTCTTGTAGTCGTCGCTCCGCACGGCTTGCTGCAGATGATAGATCGCCTCGGGCATCCACATGTGCGTCTCGCCGCCGTGACGCACGTGGTAGACGCCTCCCGCGCCCAGAAGCGGATCGGGAGGCGTTCCGTCCGCCGGAAAACCGCGTTGGTGGCGCGCCAGCGTCTCGGCGGCGATTTCATTCAGCCCGATTCCCTCGATGCGCGAGGGCGTGTGGCAGAAGTGAGCGTCGATGAGTTTCCGCGAGAGACCGACCGCCTCGAAGATCTGCGCCCCGCGGTAGCTCCGAATCGTCGAGATCCCCATGCGACTGAAGGTCTTCAGCAAGCCTTTCTTGGCGGCCGTGATGTAGCGGTCCACCGCGACTTCCGGCTTGACCGGTTCGCCAAACCGGTTCGCTTCCGCGATCTGCCGAACGCTCGACAATGCCACGCGCGGGCAAACGGCGCTGGCGCCGTAGCCGATGAGCAGCGCGAAATGCATGATCTCGCGGGCCTCTCCCGTGTCGAGAATGATGCCCGCCTGCGTGCGAAGCCCTTTCCGAATGAGGTGATGATGCAGCCCGGAGACGGCCAGGAGGGAGGGTATGGGGGCCCGCTCGGCGCTGACGTTGCGATCCGAGAGAATCAGGATCGTGGCGCGGTCGGCGATGTGCCGTTCCGCCTCGTCAAATATGGACTGCAAAGCGGCCTCGAGGCCCCGGCCGGCGTCGGCGGCGGGGAAGAGTATGTCGATCTGTCGGGCCTGAGCATCGGGATCGTCGGACTCCCGGAGGCGTTGAACGTCCTCATGGGTCAGAATCGGGTGGTTCAGTTTCAGCCTGCGGCAGTGCTCCGGCGTCTCGTCGAGAAGGTTGCGCTCGCGCCCGACGAAACTCATGAGCGACATGACGAGTTCCTCGCGCAGAGGATCGATGGGCGGGTTGGTGACTTGGGCAAAGAGCTGCTTGAAGTAGTTGAAAAGAAGCTGCGGATGACGCGACAAGACCGCAAGGGCCGTGTCATTGCCCATCGACCCGACTGCTTCCTGAGCTTGCGACGCCATCGGCCAGATCACCATTTTGAGTTCCTCGTCGGTGTACCCGAAGACGTGCTGCTCGCGACGCAGGCGATCCGGGTCGTGCTCGGGAACCTGCGAAGGCGCGTGCAGGCCGCGCAGTTCGATCCGGTTCTCCATCACCCAATGGCGATAGGGTTTCCGCCGGATGATCTTTCCCTTGATCTCGCTGTCGGGGACGATGCGACGCTGCTTGAGATCCACCAGGAACATCTTTCCCGGTTGCAGGCGCCCGCGACTGAGGATCTGGCCGTCCTCGATGTCGAGCGCCCCTGTTTCCGAAGCCATCACGACCAGGCCGTCTCGGGTGAGCGTGTAGCGCGACGGGCGCAGGCCGTTGCGATCGAGCACGGCGCCGATGTAGCGATGCCCGTCCGTGAAAGCGATGGAAGCGGGGCCGTCCCACGGCTCCATGATGGCCGCGTGGTACTCGTAAAACGCTCGCTTGTCCTCGCTCATGAGGAAAGCCGAACCCCACGCCTCGGGGATCATCATCATCATGGCGTGAGGGATCGAGCGCCCGGCGACGACCAGCAATTCGAGGACGTTGTCAAAGATCGCCGAATCGCTGCCCGTTTCGGCGAGGACCGGCTTGATCCGCTCGATTTCCTCTCCCAGGATCTCGGAGCGCAGTATCGCCTCGCGCGCGCGCATCTGGTTGATGTTGCCCCGCAACGTGTTGATCTCGCCGTTGTGCGCCAGGTAACGGAACGGCTGCGCTAGGTTCCACGTTGGCAGGGTATTGGTGCTGTAGCGCTGGTGAACCAGCGAGAAGCTGCTGGCGAAGCGCGGGTCCTTGAGATCGGGATAGAAACTCGCCAACTGTGTCGCGGTGAGCAAGCCTTTGTAACTCACGGTGTAACTTGAGAAGCTGCACACATAAAACTGACTGGCGTCGACGTCCGTCCAACCGGCCGCCTCCTTTTCGGCCAGCCGCCGAACCATATAGAGCTTCCGCTCGAAGGCGTCGACGTTCGCTTCGGCGAGACTCACGAAGAATTGGCGCATCACGGGCATCGTCGTCAGCGAGAGCCGACCGAGACCGCTCGGGTCGACCGGCACGTCCCGCCAGCCAAGCGCGCGCAGCCCTTCCCCCTCCACCGTGCGCTCAAACGCGGCCTCGCAACGCTCGCGGACGCCTCGATCCGTAGGGAGAAAAAGGGAGGCCACCGCGTAGCCGCCGCGCGGGGGCAAATCGAAGCCCGAGTCGGCCGCCGCGCGGCGGAAAAAGCCGTCGGGCGTCTGCAGCAACAGGCCCGCGCCGTCCCCCGTGGCCTTGTCGCCCCCGATGGCGCCCCGGTGCTCGAGATTCACCAGGATCTTCACCGCGTCTTCGACGAGCGCATGATCGGGTGTTCCGTCGAGGCGCGCAATGAAACCCGTCCCGCAACCGTCGTGTTCGCAAGCGGGATCGCAGAGACCGAAGGGCTTCGCGAAACCGGCCGCGTTGCCTCTCGAGTCTGCCCTTCCCTTCTCCTGCGCGGTCATGCTCCTCGTCTCCCGAAGCTCGGCTGTCTGTGACCCGACGAGCCAGAGTGATGCGAGGCGTCAGGCCCGCCCTCCGTCAGCAGAGAGGTCGGTAAGGCGAATCGATCCGTCCCTTCCTCTGCGTCGGGCGTTGCGACCGCCCCTCGCGACCCCAAATCGCCTTTCGCAAGACGTTCTTTGACCTGGCGGAAATGCACGAGGCGCGAAAAGTCGAACAAGGACGACAGAGCGAAATTCATCGTTGCCACGCCCGATTCCTCCAGGGCCGCGGCCGGATTCAGCCCCCCGGTGACAATCAACCCGGTTCTCCCCTCCGGGACCGGGAAGTCCAGCAACGGTTGATCCGGTCTTCCGACGAGAAGAACGCCTCCCAGGCCGATTCGATCCAATCGGTTCAGCGTCCTCATCGCTTCGGGCAGCGCCGGCGAAGGGATCTCTCGGAAACTTGCTCCGATGCGTCCCCGGCCCGTTTCCACGGCCTGACGCACGCTCGTCAGCTTCCCCTTGATGAAGATCTCCAACGGGTCCAGCGAAGTGCCGTCGTAGCAAATGACGTCCGTAAAGCGGACGGGCTTGAAATCGTTGAGTTCCAGAACCCCTCCGAACCGAGAGGTGCTGGGAATTCGCTCGCTCAACAGGGCGCCGTTGATCGTCACGCTGCACACCGTGCCGATGGCGGCCTTCCCTTTGGGCACGTCGAACTCCCCGAGCCGCTCCCCCTCGAAGCCGATGGCGAGATAGTCGCCCATGGAAAGTCCCGCCTCAAAAACGGGGAGCATCAGGTCCAAAGCCTCTTCCAAAAGCCCTGCGTCAATCAACGTGATGTTCAGCACGATCTTCCCCCGCCTCGAGGTCGGCGAGAACGTCATCTGCCAAGTCAACGTGTCAACCTTGGCCGCCGTGAACCCGACCCGCTCGGCGACGAGAGCATTCTGGATCTCCTCCAGGCCTCGAGGCGTGATCGCGCGACCGCCGCGCCGGCCCCTCCGCGCCGGTTCGACCAGCCCCTGGCGTTCCATCTCTTCAAGATAGAGGCGGATGCTGCGGGGGCTGGACTGGAAGCCGTGCAGGCGGATGCCTTCGGCGACGGCGCTGCTGCCGACCGCGCCGGCGGCGTCCCGGAGAACTCGCAGGATCGCGATTTGCAGTTTGGGATCGATCTCTCTCATCACGGACCTCCGATCCGGAACTTTAATGGCAACACTACCATATTCCCTCCGGATTGCAAAGGGAAAAACGGCAATCATGCCAGAAATATTCCCTTTTATGCCCCCCGAGGGGGGAAAGCGGCAATCTGCTCCGCGCCTGCTTTGCGTCTTGCCGCTTGCGGCAACCCCGAAAAGGCTAAGAAAGGGCCTCTTGTCAACCCCCCGAGAGGGCAGACTTGGGACGCACGGCGATTTGAGCGCATGGCGATATCCATCCCGGCGGGCGAATATTTTCTCTTGACAAACATAACGGCTCTGATTAACGGTAACGTCGTGCCATTATTTCCGGGCACTCTTCGCCCCGGGGCGAAGACCGTCCGCGGCACAGAAGCCGCCAGCGACGGGCTCGGTCCCGAAGGCCGCAAACATCCCCCCCCCGCTCCGGCGAGCGCACAAGGAGACCGGACTCATGTCCTATATTGCCAACGTCTTGGAACTCGTCCGCAAGCGAAACCCCGCCGAATGGGAATTCCATCAGGCCGTCGAGGAGGTCCTGGGTTCCCTTGAACCCGTCATCCAGCGCCACCCCAAATACCAGAAGAGCCGCCTGCTCGAACGGCTCGTCGAGCCCGAGCGGGTGGTCATGTTCCGCGTCCCGTGGTTCGATGACAAGGGAGACGTGCAGGTCAACCGCGGTTTCCGCATCGAATTCAACAGCGCGCTCGGTCCTTACAAAGGGGGGCTTCGATTCCATCCCACCGTTTGCCTCGGCATCCTGAAGTTCCTGGCTTTCGAGCAGGTTTTCAAGAACTCCCTTACGACCCTTTCCATGGGCGGCGGCAAAGGGGGTTCGGATTTCGACCCGAAAGGCAAGACGGACAACGAAGTCATGCGCTTCTGTCAATCCTTCATGACCGAGCTCTGTCGGTTCCTGGGCGAGAACACCGACGTCCCCGCCGGGGACATCGGGGTCGGCGGTCGCGAGATCGGCTTCCTCTTCGGCCAGTACAAGCGAATCCGCAACGAGTTCACCGGAGTCCTGACGGGAAAAGGCTTCGATTGGGGCGGCTCGCTCATCCGTCCCGAGGCGACCGGCTACGGCGTCGTCTACTTCGCCCAGGAAATGCTCGCCACCCGCAACGACACGATCGAGGGCAAAGTGTGCGCGGTTTCCGGATCGGGCAACGCGGCCCAGTATACGATCGAGAAGCTCATCGAGCTCGACGCCAAAACCGTCTCCATCTCCGACTCCAACGGCACGATCTATGACCCCGCCGGCATCAACCGAGAGAAGCTGGACTTCATTATGGAGTTGAAGAACGTTCGCCGCAGCCGTATCCGCGAGTACGCGGAGAGATTCCCCGGCGTCGAGTACCGCGAGGGGCAGCGCCCCTGGTCCATCAAATGCGACTGCGCCTTCCCGAGCGCGACGGAGAACGAGATCAACGGCACGGACGCGAAAACGCTTGTCGACAATGGCTGCATTCTGGTCTCCGAGGCGGCAAACATGCCCACGGACCCGGACGGCATGAAGGTCTTCCTGGACAGGAAGATCCTCTACGGGCCCGCCAAGGCGGCCAACGCGGGCGGCGTGGCCGTGTCCGGACTCGAGATGGCCCAGAACTCCATCCGCCTGAGTTGGACTCGCGAGGAAGTGGACGAACGCCTGCGCGGGATCATGAAATCGATCCACAAGGCGGCTTGCGAAGCGGCTGAGGACTACGGGATGCCGGGCAATCTCGTGGCGGGCGCCAACATCGCCGGATTCCTCAAAGTCGCCGACGCCATGCTGGACCAAGGACTGGTCTGAGAGGCCTCGCGAGGAGAGAAGGGGCTCTTTCGACGCTTCGCAATCCTGGCGGGCAAGCCCGTGCCTTCTTCCGAGAACTGCGCCTACGTCTTTCCTGGGGCCGCGGTCGGATTCTCCCAACCCCCGCGTTGCCGAGAGGGTTCGCCCGCGGTTTTCACTCTTTCTCCAGACAACAGATCACTTGCTGTTTCAGTGTGTTGGCATAGACCTTGAGAATCTCCCCGTTTGCCAGGTCCGCCGCGTCGATGACCTTGACGGCGTAAGATTGGGCTGCCGCCGCCGGCAGAATCTCCGGCAACTTGTTCGGCGCGGCGGAGAAGAACTCCTCGTTCAACAGGTTCCCCTCTTTCTCCGGGAAAAGGGCAAGGTAGAGCATGTCGGTCTCGATCATCTCGCTCGAGAAGTGCGTGCCCAGCGAGACGTCCGGCACGAGATCCTCGCGCATGGCCACAATCTCGCAAAGGACCGACACGCCGCCGATCTCGGCGAAGGTGACGGGAACCCCGAGAGACGGCGTCGTCGTGCCCCAACGGCCCGGCCCGAGGAGCATGACGTCCCCGGCTCCCCCCGGCGGACCCAGTCGGGTGATCTGGCCGATCAGGCGGGCGATCGAATGCCGATCGCGGATGCTCATCTGACCGTAGACTGACGGCGCGACGTAGATCAGACGGCCGATGCGCAACGCGCGGCTCCGGCCGATCACGGCGCCTTGGGCCTTGAGAAGCAGCCGTTCCGGCGGCACGTCGACCGGCAATTCGGTGAACCCCTCGTCTCCCTGGACTTGGAGCGGGCGGCACTGCAGGAGGTTGATGCGCATCCCGCGGTCCGGGAGAAAATTCGCCGTGTATTCGACGTCCACGGGGTACTCGTAGGCCTCTTGGAGAATGTGAAGCATCTCGCGC